>JBJTWS010000239.1:0-5502 GCA_046081905.1 Synechococcus sp.
ATCACCGGCAACCAATCCGTTGGCGGCAGTCTCTCCGTTGCCGGCGCCACCAACCTTCAGAACTCTCTGACGGTGAGTGGACCAACCACCCTGCAGAACAGCCTTTTCGTAGGCGGCAGTACCACGCTGAACGGTGCCACCACAATCAACAACTCCCTCACTGTCAGCGGGAATCAGAACGTGGGTGGCAGCTTCTCCGTTACTGGACCCACAACCTTGAATGGTGGTGCAACCATCAACAACGGCCTTACATTGAGTGGCCCACTCACCATCAACGGCCAAACGATCGGCAGCTCTTCCATCAACGCCCTGAACTGCGTGGGTACGGGAGCCAACGCCGTGTGCTACGGGCCCAATGCCCAGGCCACAGCGAACTTCGCCACCGCCATCGGGTCCGACAGCCTCAGTGCCGGCACCAACAGCCTTGCCCTGGGAGCCGGCGCATCGGCCAACTTCTCGGGATCTACCGCGCTGGGTTCCGGAGCTCAGGCCACTGCTGCGAATCGAGTCACGATTGGAACCAACAACACATCGATTCAACTGCCCTCCCTCACCGGCACAGGCTCGCCTGGGGTTGTGGATGTTCTGAGCCCGGATGTGAATGGCGTGGTGCGGGTCACAACATTCCCCACCAACACCACCACCTTCTGCAATCGCACGGGAGCGGGCTCCACCTGCTACGGGCCCAATTCCGAGGCCTTCGGGATTGGCGACACCGCCATCGGCACCAACGCCACCGCCGATGGAACCAGCGGCGCCACCGCACTGGGTGCCTTCACCGAAGCCAATGGCAATGGATCCACCGCGCTCGGCGTCGCCAGCGCCGCCGATGGCGACTTCTCCTTGGCCGTTGGTTTTGGAGCCAATGCCTCCAGTAGCAATGGCATTGGCTCCATGGCCATCGGAACCATCAGCAATGCTGCTGGAGAGGGCTCGGCCGCGATTGGCCTAGGTGCCCAGGCCAGTGGCACGAATGCCCAGGCGATTGGCACTGCGGCCGCCGCCACGGGCACCAACACCCAGGCCTTCGGTGCGGGGGCATCGGCCAACAGTACCAATGCGCAGGCTTTCGGTGCGGGGGCCTCCGCCTCCGGCACCAACTCCCAGGCCTTCGGCTCCGGATCCAGCGCCAGCGGAACCGACGCCCTGGCCTTTGGTTCCAGCTCCACCGCAAGTGGCACCAACTCCACCGCGCTGGGAACCGCCGCCTCCGCCAACGGAGTGAACGCGCAGGCCTTTGGGGCTGGAGCGGTTTCGAATGGCGTCGACTCCATGGCAGTGGGATCCAATGCCCGTGCCACGGGGTCTCAGGTGAGTGCCATTGGCGCGGGCGCCGTGGCCAATGGCTTCAATGCCATTTCCTATGGCACCGGTGCCACGGCCAATGGCCGCAATGTGGTGGCCATCGGCACCAACGCCAGAGCCGAAGGATTCAACACCAACAGCGTGGCGATCGGCACCGATGCCTTCGCCTCAGGCACCGATGTAACCGCCATCGGCGCTGGTGCCCAAGCCACCGGTGTGGGATCCACCGCCATCGGCAGCGGCGCCACCACCACGCGCAACAACCAGATCGTGCTGGGCACCGCCACAACCACGGTCACCGCGCCCAACCTGGCCGGCCAAGGCACCGAACTCGTGGCCGCCAACAGCGATGGCACCCTGGTGCGCTCCGTGGGGATCAGCGCCACCGGAGGCGCCTTGACGGTACAGAACGGGCTCACCATGGGAGGTCCCACCGTGCTGAACGGAGGCGCCACCATTTCCAACGGCCTCACCGTTCAGGGAGGTACCAATGTGGACACGTTGAATGTGACGGGAGCCACCAATATCGGTGGCAGCCTCAACGTGAGCGGCCCCTCCACCTTCAACAACAACGTGACCATCAACGGTGGGCTCTCCGCCTCTGGTCCCGTCAGCCTCACAGGCCTTGCCAACAACAACAACTTCGCCGTGGATAAGTTCCAATCCGGCCAGCAGCGTCTGCTCACCATCGACGGGAGCGGCAACGCCGGTACTTCCCGCGTCACCGTTCCCGAGGTGGAAACGGCGGTAACCCAGACCGTGCCCCGGCTGGAGAATTCCGTTTCCCAGCTCGGCCGGGCCGTGGAAACCAGCGGCGCGATGGCAGCGGCATTCTCGGCAGTTCCTGATGTGTCCCTTCAGGACGATGAGCCGGTGCGTTGTGGCTTCGGCGCCGGTGGCTTCGGCTCGCAGTACGCCGTGGCAGCAGGCTGTGCCGTGCGCGTGGCGGATCGGGTGCACATCAACGGCGCCCTTTCCTACGCCCCCTCGGTGGACTACGGCTACGGCACCACCCCCTCCGTAGGCGGCCGCCTGGGCTTCTCCTTCCCCCTCGGCAAGATCGACAAGAGCCGCTCCCCCCAATCTCAGCAGATCGCCGCTGTGAACAACGACCTGATTGCTCTGCGCCATCAGGTGAACCAGCGCGATCAGCAGATCGGTGAGCTCAAGGAACAGCTCGAGAAACTGGAGGCCTCTCAGGAAGTGCGCGGCAGCCAAGCCGCTCCATCCGAGGCCACGACGCAGTTGATTGCTTTGCTCAAGCAAAAGATCGAAGAGCTGGAAAGCGAGAAGAAGAAATCCGAAGAGGAAGACAAACGCCAGAACGGCGTGATCCAGCAGCTGCAGGAGCAACTGGCCGATCAGGAATCCCGCTTCAAGAAGATGATGGACCAGATCCGAACCCTTCTTCCCGGCGGTAAAGTTTCGCTCGACTCTTCCAGTAAGAACTGACGTGGCCCCTCACAGCATTCCTCCCTCTACTCCCTTCCATTCCCGATCGAAACCATGAAGCGTTCCCTCCCCGCACTGTTCTTCCTGAGCCTCCTCATGGCCGCTCCTGCCGCCGTGCTGGCCCAGCAGAATCCATCTCCTGGCGGAGTGAACGATGCCCAGTTGCGGCAGCAATTCCGCGACGGCTTCCTGCGGGGCTGTCAGGGAAGCAGTACGGCGGGGATCCGCAACAAGCCCCGCTACTGCACCTGCCTGGCCGACGCCTACAACAACCGCTACGACGGAGCCACCCTGGCGGCGATCTCCCAGTTCGCCACATCGGCCGGCAGTGCTGGAACCACGCTGGTGAACCTGATGATGCAGCCGGAAACCCAGCGGAGCAAGGCTGCAAATTCCTGAGCACGGCTCTTTGGTCTCCGGAGCCCAGCCAGGCACAATCGGGCCATGGAGCCAGCCCGTAGCGACAGCCAGCCGGCACAGGGAAGCCTGGAGCTCCTCGACTCCCGCGCCTGGAAACGGGCCGAACGGGCCGTGTGCTGCCTCCCCTATCGGCGCAACTTCTACCAAATGGTGCGCGATCAGGCGATCAGCAGCACCAGTTTCTGTGGCCACAGCGACCTGCCTACCCTCTTCCGGGGCAGCCGTCCTTCCCCGGACTCCGTGGAACGGGACTGGATCTGGTTGATCCGGTTGGGGGTGCTGCGGCGGGAGGTGGATGGTCAGGGGCTGACGGAGCGTGTGCGGCTTACCCCCATGGGGCGCCAGATCCTGGCCGACTTGCCCACACACTTCCCCAGACCCACACCCCTGCAGAGGTTGCAGCACTGGCTCAGCCGGTATCGGCCCCTTCGATGAGCGGAGCCCGTTCATCGGCAGCGCCACCCACCCCCCTGATGGTGCTGGGCACCAGCAGCGGCGCCGGCAAGTCGCTGATGAATGCCGCCCTCTGCCGCGTGCTGCTGCGCCGGGGGGAATGCCCGCTGCCCTTCAAGGGGCAGAACATGAGCAACAACGCCTGGGTGGACGCCAGTGGCGGCGAGATGGCCTACTCCCAGGCGCTGCAGGCCTGGGCCGCGGGCCAGGAGCCGCGGGTGGCGATGAACCCCGTGCTGCTCAAGCCCCGGGGCGACAGCACCAGCGAGGTGATTCACCTCGGCCGCTCGGTGGGCACCGCCCGGGCCGAGCACTACTACCGCGACTGGTTCCGGCCCGGCTGGCGGACGATCCGCCAGGGCCTCGCGGACCTGCAGGCCCTGCAGCCCCAGGGGAGGCTCGTGCTCGAGGGGGCCGGCAGCCCGGTGGAGGTGAACCTGCAGCCCCGCGACCTCACCAACCTGCGGCTGGCCCAGTACCTGCGGGCCCGCTGCCTGCTGGTGGCGGACATCGAGCGGGGCGGGGTGTTCGCCCAGATCGTGGGCACCCTCGCGCTGCTTCGGCCGGTGGAGCGGCCCCTGGTCGCCGGGCTGCTGATCAACCGCTTCCGCGGTCGCCGCGAGCTCTTCGAGGAGGGGCGCCGCTGGCTGGAGAGGCACACCGGCGTGCCGGTGCTGGGGGTGATGCCCTGGCTGGAGGAGCTCTTCCCACCGGAGGATTCCCTCGATCTGCTGGAGCGGCGCGGCCGCCGCAGCGGCGCGGAGCTGGAGATCGCGGTGCTGCGGCTGCCCTCCTTGAGCAACTTCTCCGATCTCGATCCGCTCGAGGCCGAACCCAGCGTGGCGCTGCGCTGGGTTCGGCCCGGGGAACCCCTCGGCCGGCCCGATGCCGTGCTGCTGCCCGGCAGCAAGCAGACCCTGCGCGACCTGGCGGGCCTGAAGACCAGCGCTCTGGGGGAGGCGATCGCGGCCTATGCCCACACCGGCGGGCAGGTGTTCGGGCTCTGCGGCGGCCTGCAGATGCTCGGCCGCCACCTCCACGACCCCGGCGATCTCGAGGGCGGCGGCGCGGCTGGGCCGGCGACGGGTTTGGGCCTACTGCCCCTGGAGACCCGCTTCGAGGGAGCCAAGGCCCTGCGGCAGCGCCGCTCCACCGCCCTCTGGCCCGCCGGTGGCGCCCTTGAACTCGAAGGATTCGAACTGCACCAGGGCCGCAGCCACTGGCTGGCGGAGGACACGCAGCCGCCGGCGGGCGGCCCCCTCGCCGCCGATGCCGGCCTGGGCTGGTGGCGGCCCGTGGGGGAACACGGCGGCCTGGTGGCCGGCACCTATCTGCACGGCATCTTCGAGAACGGCGCCTGGCGGCGCCGCTGGCTCAACCAGCTCCGCCACCGCAAGGGGCTGCCGCCCCTGAGCGAGCAGCAGCCCCACCACCGGCGCCAGCGGGAGGCCCTGCTGGATCGCCTCGCCGATGCCTTCGAGGCCCACGTGGACCTCTCACCCCTGCTGGGGGAAACGGGGTCCTGAGTCTTCCTCCGATGCTGGCCGGCACCAGCCCCAGCCGGCGGCCGCCACGGCGAGGGCGATCAGGGGGCCATCCCCCCAGCGGCCATAGGGGGTGAGCATTCGGTGCATCTCCAGCGGCAGCAGCGCCGTGGCCGGCCTACCGGGGGGCAGGGAGCCCTGCAGCCGGCCGTTTTGATCCACCACCAGGCTGGGGCCGGTGTTGGCGGAACTCACCAGCCAGCGTCCCGTTTCCAGGGCCCGCAGGCGCGCCAGGGCCTGGAACTGGCGCTGCAGCTGCAGCGGGTAGGGATCGAGGTTGGCGCTGGCCAGCAGCCAGCGGGCCCCCTGCCGCACCGCCTGACGCTGG
>JBJTWS010000240.1:0-12087 GCA_046081905.1 Synechococcus sp.
CCCTGCATCCCCAGCCGCGGTGTGCGAAGACGGCAGAAAGAGCCCTGGTTCACCCGGGTGGAACTGCCGCCACCGCTCCAAGGCTCGCCACCCATCGCTGTCGCGTGACGGTCTCGGTTGAGATGTGTCCGGCAGTCAGCCTGGCTGCCCTTGGGCACCTTGACCAGCAGGTTGCGGGCGAAGTGGACGCGGCAGCGCTGCCAGCTGCTGCCCTGACAGCAACGGGCGATCGCCGTCTTTAGGCCGGCGTGGGCGTCGCTGATCACCAGCGGCACGCCGGAGAGTCCCCGCTCCCTCAGCCGCCGCAGAAAGGCGGTCCAGAAGGTCTCGTCCTCGCTGTCGCCCACCTCGATTCCGAGCACCTCCCGCTGGCCCGTCGCGGTGATGCCGACGGCCACGATCACGGCCCTGGAGATCACTTGCCTGCGGGCCACATCGCGGCCGTGGAGGTCGGTGGCATCGAGGTAGACGTAGGGGTAGCGGCTGAACTCCAGCGGCCGGTTCAGGAAGGCCTGCACCTGAGTGTCCAGCCCCTGGCAGATGCGGCTGACCTCGGACTTGGAGATGCCGCTCTCACACCCCAGCACGGCCACCAGCTCGTCCACCTTGCGGGTGGAGACGCCAGAGACGTAGGCCTCCATCACCACGGCCCACAGGGCCCGATCGACCCGGCGGCGGGGCTCCAGCAGCGAGGGGAAGAAGCTCCCCGCCCGGAAGCGGGGGATGCGCAGCTGGATGTCACCGGCTGGGGTGCTCAGCAGCCGCTCCCGGCTGCCGTTGCGATGGCCCCGCCGTTGGGTGGTGCGCTCGTGGCGGTCGGCACCAAGGGCAGCAGCGGCCTCGGCCTCGATCAGGGCCTGCACGCCCTGGCGCACCAATTCGGGAATGAGTTGACCGGCTGTGCCACTGTCAAGCAGTTGCGCCAGCTCATGGTCGGCAGAATCGGAGATGGGCATGGTCTGGTCTCGGGAAGGTTGTAGTGCTCCGACCAGGGTCACAGACTGGCCCACCCATTCCCCCGCAGGGGCTCTGAGGAGAAAGCCGCCAGCACCGGCTACGCCGGTGCTGCTCCTCAGGATTTACACCACTCGGCGGGACGCCCCCCTTCGTTGAGGTGTTCCATGCATGGCAGATCCGCCAATTTCTCTCAGGCGGCACGTCGTAGGCGTTATGTGTTTCGAGCCGAATGAAACTCCGCTACTTCTACGACCCAGGCTCTGGCACCTGCCTGTGGGCCGCAGACGAAGAAGCCCGCGCTCTGAATGGCTACCCGGTGGCGTTGGAGATGCTCGATCTTTCGCTCCACACCATGGCCCTTGGAACGCGGCTGATCGCTTCCTTTGATGGCAGCATCAACTGGAGCAATCCCGCGGGACCATCGCCTTGGTCTGAGGAACAGAAGTCGCAGTCTCTGCGCGAGGCTGCCGTTCTGTACGAGCGGCTTGTCTCAGAACTGGGCCCGCAGATCACGGTTGTGAATGAAGTACACGCCGAGCAAGCCACTGTGCCGCATCCCGAAGCCATGTCCCCCATCCAGGTCCGGCAAGCCGTCCTCTCCGATCTGCCCCATCTCGTCCCGCTGCTGGATGCCTACCGCGTGTTCTATGGGCGGCATAGCGATCCGGAGGCGGCCCGGCGCTTCCTGCTGGAGCGCTTCAACCATGGAGAGTCTGTGCTTTTCCTGGCCCTGAGCGAAGAGGGCGCCGTGGGCTTCTGCCAGCTCTATCCAGGTTTCTCCTCCCTCTCCCTGGCGCGCAGCTTCATCCTCAATGATCTCTACGTTGTGCCGTCCTGCCGCGGCCGTGGCATTGCCACAATGCTGCTGAACGCCGCGGCGGCTCACGCCAGGGAGCTGGGAGCGATCAGCCTCACGCTGTCTACGGCCACCACGAATCAGGCGGCTCAACATGTGTATGAGCGCGAAGGCTGGATCCGCGATCAGGATTTTTATGTCTATAATCTGAATCTATCGAGATAGCATTCGTTTGTGCCGGATATGAAGGCCTGGGTGTACCGCAACTACGGCGGGCTGGACGTGCTCCAGCTCGACGAGGTCGCCAGGCCCACCCCCCAGGCCAACGAGGTGCTCGTGCAGGTGCTGGCCACCACCGTTACCGCGGCCGATTGGCGCGCACGCACGCTCGCCATGCCGCCAGGCTTTGGGTTGATCGGCCGTCTGATCTTTGGCCTCCGCCGGCCGCGCAATCCCATCCTGGGCGGGGAGTTTGCGGGCGTGGTGAGCGAGGTGGGCAGCGCCGTGACCCGCTTCCGCCCCGGCGATGCGGTGTTCGGTGCCACCGGCGCCCGCATGGGCTGCCACGCCCAGTTCCTCGCCTTCCCCGAGCACGAGCACATCGCCCCCAAGCCCGAGGGCCTGTCCTTCGAGGAGGCCGCGGCCCTCTCCTTCGGGGGCACCACCGCGCTCCACTTCCTCGATGCCGCCTCACTCCAGCCTGGCGAGCGCGTTCTCGTGATCGGTGCCTCCGGATGCGTGGGCAGCGCCATCGTGCAGCTCGCCAGCCACCGGGGTGCCTTGGTCACCGGCGTCTGCAGCGGGCCCAACGCCGCATTCGTGCAATCCCTGGGCGCCGAGCATGTGGTGGATTACACCCGCGACGACCCCCTCCAACCCGCAGACGCCTACGACCTGATCGTGGACACGGTGGGCGACACCACCCTCTCCCGCTGCAAGCAGGCGCTGCGGCGCGGCGGGCGGCTGCTGGTGGTGGCCGGCTCGCTCGGCGCCATGCTGGCGGCACCCGTTCGCTCCGCGCTCGGCAGCCGCAAGGTGATCGTGGGCGTGGCGACGGAGTCGCGCGCCACCGCGGAGCGCCTCGCCCAGCTCGCGGCCGATGGCGTGCTGCGGCCCCCCATCGAGGAGCGCTATCCCTTCGAGCGGATGCGCGAGGCGCACGCGCGGGTGGAATCACGCCGCAAGCGCGGCAATGTGGTGGTGCTGGTTCCGCATCCGGCCTAGAAGGAATCCTCCGTTTGCCCCGCGAAGCTGCCCTCGTAGATCTCGCAGCCCTCGAGCCGCTGGAACACGAACTGGCAGATCGCGATCCCCGGCACCACCGCCAGCGGGGCGGGGCCGAAGTTGCTCATCTCCAGCACCTGCTGGCTGTCGATGCCCGGCCCCATGAACGGGGCGCTGATGTGCACCATCAGCCCCAGCCGCGCGAAGCGGCTGCGGCCCTCCAGCCAGCCGCACAGGCCCGGCCCCAGGCAGAGCCGCTCGCGCGTGATCCCCAGCACTGTTTCGCCCGGCATGATCAGGATGTGCTGCCCCTCTGGCACCACGATCTTGTCGGTGAGGGAGCGGTAATCGGTGTGCTCCCGCACCTCGATCACCTGGTGCACCTTGCGGAACACCCGGAAGGTGGCCGCCAGGGTGAGATCCACCGAAGCCGGCCCCACCAGCGCCGCATCAAACGGCGTGATCGTGATGGCGCCCTGCTCGATCGCCTGCAGGATGGCTTGTCTACCCAGTACGGACATGGTGCGCTGCAACCACCGGCAGGCCTCGCGGCGGGTCGCGCCACCGTATCGCCGCCCCGGTGCGGCGCTCCTCGCCCTCGCGGCTTCCTTGGCAGCCGCCCTGCCGCCCGCCCGCGCCGCCGAGGGCCTGCCCGGCTATGCCCCCGGCACGGGGGTGGATGCGGAGGCCACCCGGCGGATCAGCCGCTGGGCTCTCACCACCTATGAGGTGCCCGGCATCGCCGTGGCCCTGGTGCAGAACGGCCAGCTCGTGCTGGCCGAGGGCTTCGGCGTACGCGATCTCTCCCGCGGTGCCCCCGTTACCGCCCGCACGGTGTTCCAGCTGGCGAGCGTGTCGAAGACCTTCACCGCCGCCACGGTGGCGGCCCTGGTGGACCGGAAGAAGCTGGCCTGGGAGCAGCCGATGGTGGCCGTGCTGCCGGAGTTCCGCCTGGCCGATGCCTACGCCGGCCAGTGGGTGAACGCCCGCGACCTGCTCACCCACCGGGCCGGCTTCCCCGCCTTCTTCGGCGACCTCTTCGATCAGCTCGGCTACGACCGCGCCGATGTGCTGCGGCGGATCCGCTACGTGAAGCCCGCCACCTCCTTCCGCGACCGGCCGGCTTATTCGAACATCGGCTTCTTCCTGGCCGGGGAGCTGGCGGCCGGGGCCGGCGGCCAGCCCTTTGAAACCCTCGCCCGCACCCTCCTGTTTGAGCCCCTCCAGCTCGAGCACACTGGCACCGCCCTTGCCCTGATCGGCGACGGCAGTGCCCCCGGCAGCGAGGCGAACGTGAGCCGCTCCCACGCCCTGGTGAACGGCCGCCTGCAGGTGGTGCCCCCCAACCTCAGCCGCCTGTTCATCGCCGCCGGAGGCTTCGCCAGCACCGCCCACGACCTCGGCCTCTACCTCACGATGCTCGCCCGCGGCGGCGAACTCGACGGCCGGCGTGTGCTGTCTGCCGAGGCGATCGAGGCTCTCTTTGAGCCCGTGATCGCCGATCCGCCCGGCTTCACCGAGTTCCCGCCGATCGATGCCGCTTCCGGCTTCGACTACGCCCCCGGCTGGGGCGTGTACCACTACAACGGCCTCAAGGTGCTCGAGAAGGGCGGCGCCCTCGATGGCGTGCGCACCCTGCTGCTGGTGGTGCCACAGAAGCGCTTCGCCGTAGCGATCCTGGCCAACCGCAACCTCACGGCCCTGCCGGAGGCGGTGCGGGCGGCGCTGCTGCAGCAGGCCTTCGGGCGGCCCGGCGAGCCGGATCTGCAGCCCCAGATCCTCGAGCGGGGCCGCAAGCTCGAGGGGCTCCTGCTGGCGGTAGCGCCGCCGCCCACCAACCCGAAGCCCCCCTCCCTGCCGCTCTCGGCCTACACCGGCACCTTCGACAACGACCTGTTCGGCACCTGGACGGTGGCCGAGCGGGCCGGAAGCCTGGAGGTGCTGGCGGGCCCGGCCCGCTACCGCGCTTCCCTCAGCCCCTGGAACGGCGACACCTTCCGGCTGCTCTGGCCCGGGGCGATCTCCGCGCCCCTGGAGGTGCCGTTCCAGCTCGACACCACCGGCCGCGTGGGCGGCTTCCTCTACGACGGCTACACCTTCCGGCGCGTGGGGAACTGATCCACCGCAGGCCGCCGCGGTGCCCCGATCGGCGCGATCCTGGGGAACCGCCACGGTGGATGCCATGGGTCTCCCTCCCAGCCAGCCCGAGAACCCCTCCTCCGGCGAGCCGCAGCGGCGCAGTGGCCGTTACCGCTACAGCGGCGGCAAGCCCGCCGATCCCAACGAGGGCGTGCATCCCGAGATGGTCGACGCCGACCCCTCGGCCCCCGGGGCCGCCGGCATCCCCGCCAGCCCCGAGGAACTCTTCGCCATGCAGGCCCGCCTGGAGCGGCCCGAGAAGCCCGAGCGGCAGCTCAGCGCCAAGGTGCAGGAGGTGCTGGATCTGATCGACCAGCTCGACACCACCGCCCAGGAAGACCAGCAGATCGCCCTCACCCTGCTGCGCCAGCTCGAGGTCTTCCACGACGAGGTGGTGGAGGAGATGCGCGACGACGAGGAGGCCCGACACAGCCAGATCATCGCCTGGGCGATCGATGCCGATCGGCTGATGCGCAGCCGCATCCTGCTGGAATCGGTGGATCTGGAGTGAGCGCCCCCCGGCCCCCGCTGCGGTTCCTCCACACCGCCGACTGGCAACTCGGTAAGCCCTACGCCCGCGTTGCCGATCCCGACAAGCGCGCCCGCCTGCGCCAGGAGCGTCTCGCCGCCATCGGCCGGCTCGGGGCTGTGGCCCAGCAGCAGGGGGCCGCCTTCATCGCCGTGGCCGGGGATCTGTTCGATTCGCCCCAGCCCACCCGCGCCGATGTGTCCGCCGCCTGCAGCGCCATCGGCGCCCTGGCGCTGCCGGTGCTGGTGATCCCCGGCAACCACGACCACGGCGACGCCGGCAGCCTCTGGCAGGAGAGTTATTTCCTCGAGGAGCGCGCCCAGCTGGCCCCGAACCTCACGGTGCTGCTGGAGCGGCAACCCTTCCCCCTGGCACCGCTGGGGCTTCCCGGCGTGGTGCTGCCCTGTCCGCTGCTGCGCCGGGCCGAGCCGCTGGATCCCACCGCCTGGCTGCGGAGCCTGGATTTCTCCCCCTGGGCCGCTGAGCCCCGCCTGGTGCTGGCCCATGGCTCGATCCAGGGCTTCGGCGGCGACGACAGCGGCGACACCGACGACGAAAATCCCCGGTGGCCACCAACCGCATCGATCTCGATGCCCTGCCGGCCGAGGAGATCGACTACGTGGCCCTGGGCGACTGGCACGGCCTCAAGGCGGTGGGGCCGCGGGCCTGGTACGCCGGCTGCCACGAGATGGACCGCTTCCCCCGCAACGCCGACTACCGCTCCGGCCAGGTGCTGCTGGTGAGCGCCGCGCGGGGCGCCGCGCCGGAGGTGACGCCCTGCGCCACCGGCGCCATCCGCTGGCACCAGATCGGCCATCGCTTCAGCAGCGACGACGACCTGCCCCTGCTGGAGCAACGCCTGCGCGACCTGCTCGGCGCCCGCAGCAACGAAGACCTGCTCCTGCTGGAGCTCGACGGCAGCCTCAGCCTGGCGGCCGCGGCCCGCCTCCAGGACCTGCTGCAGCGGCTGGAGGCCCGCCTGCTGCGGCTGAAGCGGCGCGATCGCACCAGCGTGGCCCCCGACCCGGCGGAGCTGCGCCAGCTCACCGAACGGGCCGGTGATCCCCTGGTGGTGCGGGTGGCGCAGCGGCTGCAGGCGATGCTCGAAGCCGCCGGGCCCAACGCCGCACCGGAAGCGTCATCCGATGCCGAACTGGCCCGCCTGGCCCTGCGGGAGCTGCACCGCGCCTGCGCCCAGAACGCCTGAAGCCCGCGATGCGTCTGCTCTCCGCCCACCTCCGCGACTACCGCCTGCACCGGGATCTGGCGGTGACCTTTGATCCCCGCTTCACCGTGATCAGCGGGGCGAACCAGAGCGGCAAGAGCACCCTGGCCGAGGCCCTGCACCGCGCCCTCTTCCTGCCGGTGAAGACCGGCGGCGCCGTGCTGGAGGCCTTGCGCACCGATCCCTTCCTCGCCGATCCGGAGGTGCTGCTGGCCTTCGAGTGCGGCGGCGAGCGCTGGGAGCTGCGCAAGCGCTTCGCCGGCAGCCGCGGCCGGGTGAGCCTGCAGGATTCCCGCGGCCGCAGCCTGCAGGGGGACGAGGCGGAGCAGCGGCTGGCGGAGCTGATCGGCACCACCGCCGTGCCCCGCACCCGCGCCGCCGGCGAGCAGCTCAAGGAGCGCTGGGGGCACCTGTGGGTGTGGCAGGGCGCCGCCAGCCGCAATCCGCTTGAGCAGGGCGCCGCCGCCTACGACCACGACCGCCTGGTGGAGCGGCTCCAGGCCGGTGCCTCCCTGGTGGTGCAGTCGCCCCTGGATCTGGCGGTGCTCGACGACATCCAGTGCCGCTGGGGGGAGGTGTTCACCGCCGGTGGCGCCAACCGCGCTCCCCAGGTGCGGCGCGGCTCGGGCCTGCAGCTGGCCCGGGTCGCCGTGGCGGAGGCCGAGGCGGACCTGGAGGCGATCGATGCCCTGCTCGCGGAGCAGGAGGAGGCGCGGCAGCGGGCGGAGGCCGCCACCCAGGCCCTGGCCGCCATCGCCGTGGACCTGCCGGTCCGGCTGCAGGAGCAGCGGCTCGTGGCCGAGCGGTTGCGCCGCTGCCAGGAGCTGCAGACCCGGATCGAGCAGGAGCGGGCGCTGCTGGAGCCCCTCGGCCGGGAGCTGCTGCAGCAGCAGGCCGATCGCCAGCAGCTCGAAACCCTGCAGCAGCGGGCCGCTGCCCTGGAGGCCGCCCAGGCCCCCCGCAGCCTGGAACTCGAGGCCCTGCGCCAGCAGCGGCAGGGGCAGGAGGAGGCCCTGCAGCAGGCCCGCCAGGGGCGGGAGCAGCTCCAGCAGGCCACCGAGCGGGCCCGGCTGGCCAGCGAGGCCTGCGAGCAGCGGCTGCAGCGGGCGCGGCTGATCCAGCAGGGTAGGGAGCTGGCGGCTCGGGCGAAGGCGGTGGAGGAGCTGCAGGAGCGCCTCGATCGGCTCGAGCGCGACCTGGCCGCCCTGCCGCCCCTGGATGGCCCGGCGCTGGAGCGGCTGCGGGCATTGGATCAGACCCTGCGCCGGGCAGAGGCCCGGGCGGAGGCCCTGGCCGCCGGCCTCGAGGTGATCCGCGCCGGCCAGCCTTTGCGCCTGGACGGCCCGCTCCTGGCGGCCGGAGGCCGGGTGCTGCTGGCGGAACCCGCCACCCTGCAGGTGGGTAACGACGTGGAACTGCGGCTTCTGCCCGGGGGAGGCACCACGGCGGCGGAAGCCAGCCAGCAGCGGCAGGCGGCCCGCCAGGCACTGGAGGGAGAGCTGCAGCGCTGGCGGCTGGCCTCGCTTGAGGAGGCCGCCCGGGCCGAGCGCCGCCGCGCCGAGCTGCTGGCCGAGCGCCAGCGGCTGCTGGAGCAGCGCGGCCACGACGACCCGCAGGTGCTGCAGCGGCGCCTCCAGGAGCTGCGGGCCCGCTTCCTCGCCTTGCCGCCCAGCTCCGCAGACGACGACGGCCGCGGCCGCGAGCCCGAGGAGTGGCTCCAGCAGCTGGAGGCTGAGCAGCAGCAGGCCCGCACGGCCCTGACCCAGGCGCTGGCGGCCGAGCGGGAGCAGCAGGGCCAGCTGCAGCAGCTCGAGCGCAGCCTTGCGTCCCTCAGCACCGCTCTGGACGATCGGGAGAAGGCACTGCGGCAGGAGCAGAACCAGCTGCTGGAGGCCCGCACCCGCCTCGATGCCCTGCTGCAGCGCTGGCAGACGCCCGCGGCGCTGGAGGCCTCGATCGCGGAACTCCGCCAGCGCCAGGACCAGAGCCAGAGCCGCCACGACCAGCTCGCCGCCGAACGGGCCGCCCTCGATCCCCAGGGGCTGGAGGAGCAGGCCCGCCGTCTGGAGCAGGCCATCACCGCGCTGCAGGGGCAGGAGCGCGAGGCTCGCGAGGCGCGCATCCGCGCCGAGAGCCGCCTGCAGGGGGAGGGCCTCCGGGATCTGCCGGCCGAGCGGGAGCAGAAGCTGGCGGCGCTCGAGTCGCGCCGGCTGGAGCAGGAGCGGCTGGAGCGGGAGGCGGCCATGCTCACCCTGCTGCGGCGCCTGCTGGAGGAGGAGCAGAACGCCATGGCCAGCCAGTACACCGCGCCGCTCACCGAGCGCATCGGCACCTACCTGGCCCAGGTGTATCCCGAGGCGCCGAGCGCCAGCCTCTCCTACGACGCCCGCGAGGGCTTCCAGCAGCTGCAGTGGCGCCGCGGCGACGAGGCGGCGTTCCCCTTCGCGGTGCTCAGCACCGGAGCGCGGGAGCAGTTCGCCGCCGCCCTGCGGCTCTCGATGGCGGAGATCCTGGCGGAGGCCTACGACGGCAGCCTGCCCCTGGTGTTCGACGACGCCTTCGCCTACTGCGATCCGGAACGCCAGGCCGGTGTGTATCGCATGCTCCGCCAGGCGGCGGATCAGGGCCTGCAGGTGATCCTGCTCACCTGCGACCCCGAACGCACCCAGACCATCGAGGCCGCCCAGCGGGTGGCGCTTCCCTGAACCCCGCCAGCACGGCGGCGGTGCGGTTGTCGACCCGCACCTGATCGTGGCTGAGCCGCTCGATCACCAGCTGAGTGCGCTCCAGCAGCCCCAGGTGGTGGGATGCCTCCATAAAACCGCCTCCGGCGGCCGCTCGCTCCCTGGACCCTACCGGTGGGAGGCCGCGTCCACCCAGCTGCCGTGCAGCCCGTGGGGGATCGCCAGCGGCAGCTCCAGCACCGCCACCTCCGAGAGGTCCGCCGCATCGAGGATCACCAGGTCGCTGGCGCAGCGCGCCCCGTTCCACACCAGATCCAGCACCCAGCCGGCATCCTCGGCGGCCGCGTTGGGATCGGGCACCATCAGCGGCTCACTCACGAAGCCCCGCGGCGCCGCGCTCCACACCCGCCGCTCGCCGCTGCGCAGATCCAGCTTCTCGATCGCCTGCAGGGGATCGTTGCCCCGCTCCCGCTCGGCCACCGCCATCCAGCCGTAGCGGGCCTCAAGGCCCTGCTGCCGGGGATTCACGGTGGCGAATTCGCAGCAGCGCTCCTCCAGCACCGTGCTCGCGGCCGTGCGCGTTTCCAGGTTGATGCGGCAGCGCTGCAGCCGGCCGGCGGGGATGGTCTCGAAGTCCACCGTGCGGAAGTCCACCTCCGGGCCGAGGGAGGGGAAGTCGTCGTAGAAGATCGAATCCACCACCAGTTCGCCGCTGGCCGGGTCTTCGAAGGCGTTGAGGTGGTGGAACACGAAGCCCTCGGGGGCCGGCACCACGATCGGCTCCGCCGGCCGGGCCGGATCGGCGCCGGCTGCACCGGGGCGGGGAATGATCCAGAACTGGCCCTGCTCCCCAGGTTTGGAGGCCAGGCACTGGGCGGCGCCCTTGAGGCCCACCACGTAGGGGAGGGGGTTGAAGGCCACGGCGTTCTGCAGGAACACCGCGTAGTTCGGCGTGATCGCGAAGTCGTGCAGGAAGGCGAAGCCGCTGAAGCTGTCGCGGCGTTCGGCCAGCAGCTGGCCCGCCCGCTCGCCCTCAGTGGCGAATTCCATCAGCCGCACCGTGCTGCGCGGGCCGGCCTTCACGCCGAAGGTCACCATCCGCGGCTCGCCGTGGTGGCCGGGATCGAAACGGGGATGGGCGCTGAAGGCCTCGCCGGGCTTGAGCACTCCCTCCAGCAGCGTCACGCCGCGGGTCTCGAGCGTGGCGGGGTCGAGGGCATGGGGGGAGCTGGCCTCCCACAGGGCCAGCAGCTCCTCGCCCAGCCGCACCACATGGGTGTTGGCGATGTTCTTCATCCGCAGGTCGAAGGCATTCGCCAGCGGCCCGCCGGGCTTCTGGGTGCCGAACACGCCGCGGTACACGAGGCGGCCGGCCTTCTCCTCCGCCAGCCAGCCCTCGGTGCGCACGAAGCGGTTCGAGAGGCTCGCCCGGCCGCCTTCGAAGCGAAGGGCCGTGATCATGCCGTCGCCGTCGAAGGGGTGGTGCACCCACTGGCCGCCCCGCTCCAGCCGGCCGGGGCCGTTGCGGTACAGGGTGCCCGCCAGCCCCTCCGGGATCTGCCCGCGAGCGGCCGTCACCGGCACCGCCTCCAGCTCGGTGAGCACGTTGCGGAAGGCGCTGGCCCAGTCGGCGCGCGCGTAGCCCGCGTCCGCCGGGCCGCCGGAGCTGCTGCTGGCGGGTTCGCGGCTGGGGGCAACGGTCATGGGGGAGGGGCGGGGAGCGGGAGTCGGCCGGGGCCGGCACACCATCATCCCGTGAACGTGTGTGACAACGCGAGCGCCTGCGCCCGTTCCTACTCCTCAGGCGCCGGCGCGCTCCAGCACCCCCTTGCTGCTCGGCACCGCCCCGGCGCGGCGCGGGTCGATCTCGGTGGCGAGGCGCAGGGCCCGGGCGAAGGCCTTAAAGCAGGCCTCCACGATGTGGTGCGAATTGGCGCCGTCGAGCTGGCGGATGTGGAGGGTGAGGCCGGAGTTGTTCACCACCGCCACGAAGAACTCCTTCACCAGTTCGGTGTCGTAGGTGCCGATCTTCTGGGCCGGGATCTGCAGGCCGAAGCTCAGGTGCGGCCGGCCGCTGCAATCCAGTGCCACCTGCACCAGGGCCTCATCCAGCGGCGCCACGAAGTGCCCGAAGCGGTGGATGCCGCGCCGGTCGCCCAGGGCCTGGGCCAGCGCCTGGCCCACGGCGATGCCCACATCCTCATTGGTGTGGTGATCGTCGATGTGGGTGTCGCCCTTGGCGCTGATCTCCAGGTCCAACAACCCGTGGCTGCTGAGCTGCTGCAGCATGTGATCCAGGAATGGCACGCCGGTTGCCACCTGGCAGCGACCGCTGCCGTCGAGATCGAGGCTGACGCGCACCTCGGTTTCCCCGGTGACGCGCTGGATGCTGCCGCTGCGGGACGGGGTGGTGCTCACGGGGTCGCGGAAGGGATCTCCCATGTTGGCTGATGCGGGTTCAGGCGGGCGAGATCAGTGGGAAGGCGCGAAACACTCCGATGATGTGCCACGCCAAACCAAGGGCGTTGATGCT
>JBJTWS010000241.1:0-3684 GCA_046081905.1 Synechococcus sp.
CCACCACGAAGCCGGCCGCCGCCGCCGCCACGCCGGAATAGGAATTGAGCAGCGAGATCACCACCGGCATGTCGGCGCCGCCGATCGGCAGGGTCACGCCGATGCCCAGCAGGCTGGAGGCGAGCACCAGCAGCACCAGCGGCCAGCCCCCGGGGTTGCCGGGCAGGGCCAGGCCCCCCACCAGGCAGAGCAGGGCCAGGCCGAGGTTCACCCCATGGCGCAGGTTGCTCTGGGTCCAGCCTGGGGTTTCCAGCCAGCCCTGCAGCTTGGCCATCGCCACCAGCGAGCCGCTGAAGGTGATCGCCCCCACCAGCAGCGACACCACAATCGAGGCGGCGGCGATCCAGTCGCCCGCCTCGAGGCCCTCGTAGCGGGCCACGCCGAGGGCCACCAGCAGGGAGGCCATGCCGCCGCAGCCGTTGAACAGGGCCACCACCTCGGGCATGGCGGTCATCGGCACCCGCTGGGCCGTGAGCACCCCGAGCAGGCCACCGGCGGCGCTGCCGGCGGCGATCCACAGCCAGGCCGTGGGGCCGGGCTGCAGCTGGATCAGCACGCCCAGCACCGCCAGGCCGAGGGCCAGGGCCGCCAGCCCGTTGGCGAAGCGGGCCGAGCGCACCCGCGCCAGGCCCTTGAGGCCTAGCGCCAGCAGCAGCACCGCCACCAGATCGAGGCCATCGCCGAGCACCTGGGGCGGCAGCTGCCGCAGGGCCTCCGCTCCGGAGGAGAGGAGCGAGGCCAGAGAGGGAAGAGAAGCCATCAGGGAAGCCATCAGCGATCAGCGCGGCGGCGGAACATCGCGAGCATGCGGTCGGTCACGAGGAACCCCCCGACCACGTTGAACAGGGCGAAGCCCAGGGAGAGGGAACCCAGCAGCAGCAGGGCCGGCTGATCGCCGGCTCGGGCGATCAGGGTGAGGGAGGCCAGCACCGTGATGCCGCTGATGGCATTGGCGCCGCTCATCAGCGGCGTGTGCAGGGTGGGCGGCACCTTGCCGATCAGCTCCAGGCCGAGAAGGCTGCCGAGCAGCAGCACCCAGAAGGCATTGGTGAGGTCGCTCATCGGCCGGCCCCCACGGTGACGGGCTGGGGCGTGGCGGCGGCCGGAGCCGGCGCCTGGCGGAGCACATCGGGGCGAAGGATCTCGCCGCGGCGGCTGAGCAGGCAGCCCGCCAGGATCGGATCCTCCGGATCCAGGAGGCTGCGGCGGTCGGCGGGATCCTGCGGATCGGGCCGCTCGGCCAGGTACTCCAGCAGCGCCTGCAGGTTGCGGGCATAGAGCGCACTGGCGTGGTTGGGCACGCTGCTGGGCAGGGCATCGGCCCCGATCAGCCGCACACCGTTGCGCACCACGGTCTGGCCCGGCACCGTGCCGGCGCAGTTGCCGCCCTGGGCCACGGCCAGGTCCACCACCACCGCGCCGGGGCGCATGCCATCGAGCATCTCCTCGCTGATCAGCCGCGGCGCCGGCCGGCCCGGCACCTGGGCGGTGCAGATCACCAGATCCGCCTGGGCCAGCTGCTCCGCCAGCTGCTGCCGCTGGGCCTCGAGGAAGGCCTCGCTGGCGGCCTGGGCGTAGCCACCCGCCTCGGCGGGCCGCTCCTGCTGCTGCGGCGGCTCCAGGAAGCGGCCGCCGAGGGATTCCACCTGCTCCTTGGCGGCGGGGCGCACATCGCTCACCACCACCACGGCCCCGAGCCGCCGGGCCGTGGCCAGGGCCTGCAGGCCCGCCACGCCGGCCCCCAGGATCAGGGCGCGGGCCGGCTGGATGGTGCCGGCGGCGGTCATCAGCATCGGCACGTAGCGATCCAGCTGGCTGGCCGCCAGCAGCACCGCCTTGTAGCCGGCCAGATTCGCCTGGGAGGAGAGCACGTCCATGGCCTGGGCGCGGCTGATGCGGGGCAGCAGCTCCAGGGCGATGGCCGAGAGGCGCCGCTCCCGCAGGCGATCGGCCAGGGCATCGGCGCCGTAGGGCGCGAGCAGACCGATCAGCAGGGCCTCGGGCTGCAGCCGCTCCAGCTGCTCCAGCGGCGGCGTCTGCACGCAGAGCACCGCATCGGCCTCCTCCCAGGGGAGCGCCTCACTGGGGTGGAGTTCGGCGCCGGCCTCGGCATAGGCCGCATCGCCATAGCCGGAGGCCTCTCCAGCCCCGTGCTCCAGCCACACCGTCATCCCGGCGGCGATCCATCGCCGCACGGTGTCCGGTGTGGCCGCCACCCGGCATTCGCCGGCCTGCCGCTCTCGCGGCACCAACAACCTGGTCAAGGGAGCCTCTGCAACTGGGCCTCAACTTCCATTGATGGAACCGCCGCGCAGGCGTGTCAGCCTGCTGTGTGGACTCGCCCACCAAAAAAAGATGGGCAGATCAGAACAAAGGCAGCAACTCCTGCTCCAGGGAGAGGGCCTGCGGATGGGAACCACGGCGGCGCAGCAGGCGCGCACGCAGGATGATCGGATCGATGTCGCACTCCAGCGGCCAGCAGCTCTCCAGCAGGGCGTGCTGTTGCGCCGTGGTGAGGGGGGTGGGCTCGGGCATGGGAGGGGGGAGGCAAGGGGGATCGAGGCGGGCACTTCAAGCGGATCTTGGGAAGGTTGTCCTGCGCGGTGCGCGGGGAAGAAAGGGGCAAGCGGTGGAGCGGCAGCAGGGCAGAGAGCCTGAGCGGGGAGCGGGAGGGGAAGGGGGGAGCGAAAGGGGAGTGGAAAACGGCGGAAGAGGAGAAAGGAAGCGCGGCCGAGGATGGAAACGCGCGGTAGAGGAGAGAAAAACGCGGCAGAGCTGAGAGAAAACGCGGGAGAGAAGCGGAGAAGCGAGGGAGAGAAAGGCAGAAACGCGAACCGGAACGAGAAAGCGAGAGAAACGGCGGAAGCGGCAGGGAAGCAGAGAGTGCGGACCGGCGCCGGAGCCGAACGCATGGCAGCGCAGCCAACGCGGAGGCTCTCGTGGGTTGGGCTGGCTGCAACACCCCGGAGCAAGGGGACCGGGGCTTTCTCCCGCCAGCTGGCCGGAAGCTAGGAACGCCGCGGGGGGAACCCATGGGCAGCAATGCTCAAGTTCCCCGGGCAGCGGTGCAGCCGATCCCTAGCCACGGCAGCAGAATCGGCCGATGAACGGCCCCTCCTTCACCCTCGGCGCCCCGGCCGGCGCCCCGGCGGGACAGCCACAGCCCGCGGCACTGAAGCCTCGCCAGTGGCAGGTGCTGCTGCTGCAGCTGCTGCGGCGCCGGCTGCTGCAGCCCCATCCCAACGGCCACGACGTACTGGTGAACGCCGGCCCCGGGGCGGGCAAGACCCTCGGGGCCCTGCTGGGCTTCCAGCGGCTGCAGCAGGACGGCCAGCTGCGGCGCTTCGTGGTGTTCTGCCACCGCAGCTCCATCGCGGGCCAGTGGCGCAGTTCCGCCGAGCGGCTGGGACTCAGCTTGCGGCTGTGGGAGCCGGAGGCGGGCCCGGAGATCTTCAGCGCCGACGGGATCCTGCTCACTTACCAGAGCGCCGGCCGCCATGAGGAGCGGCTCCTGCGGGAGCTCACCGACCCGGCCCTCGGCGAATCCTCCGCCTCACTCGATCAGAACCTTCACCGTATCAGCGATCTGATCGGGCCAGAGCTGGCGTTGCTCCTGCAACCACTGGGCCCGGGGCCCATCGATCCGCTCGCCTGGAATCAGCAGGGGAATCCCCGGGGGATAGG
>JBJTWS010000242.1:0-3097 GCA_046081905.1 Synechococcus sp.
CTGGTCAATCCCTCAACCACTGTGCCCTGAGCGGTCATTGCCGCTGATCGCAGGTGCTCGGGAAGACGGCTGTAGTCGTAGCGGTCTGGACCACCGATTGACAGGTCTTCGGCCTGTTCCACCGGCAGCGCCAATACCGGACCTATCTCCTCCGCCGCCTAGCCCGCGATGCGCCGGAGATGCTGGAGCGCGTGAAGGCTGGTGAGTTCAAGTCAGCCCGTGCCGCCGCCATCGCCGCCGGCATCATCCGGCCGGTCCCCACCATCCGCCTAGTGGCCGACCCAGCCAAGGTTGCGGCTTCGATCTGCAGCCGCACCGATCAGTCACAGGCCCTGGCCATCGCCAGGGCGATCTTCTCAACCGCTGTAAGTGGAAGTAGATTTGTCACGCGTGACAAGTCGATACTTTCATCATCATCATCATCGGCCGCCATTAGGCCCGCTAGGTCGTGGCGGTGCTGGCCAGGTCTGACATGATGGGGGTGCTGTGTTGATTGTCGTGCACCAGAAGTGGCTTTCTGGTGCACGACGTTTTCTTGATCAGGCAGCTATGGGGAATCCCATGGTTTCGTAGCCGGGAATCTCGGCCACGGGCAAACCTCCTGATCCCGGTGGTTCGGCCGGGATGCCGACCGTTACTGGGAATCCAATAACGCCCTCGATGCCGGGCTGCACCTAGGTGCCGCGCTCGCCGATACCCTCCAGCTGGTCTCCTGGCCATGCTTCCCAGCAGGCCGGAAGGTGAACCCATACCTGGAGAAGGTGGTCCCCCTGGGTTTGGCCCCCACCAGAAGCTGGACCTGGGAGGTGGGGAGCTCCCAGCTGTTCCGGGCCGCTTTCGTCAGGAAGGAGAGCAGGCCATCCAGGTGGAGGACAGCCGCGGCCACCAGCTCCTCCGGAGCCTCCTGGTCCTCCTCGGCCTCCTCCGCAGGAGCGGGAACCTGGGGGAACCGGGTCTCCGGCTGCAACAGAGCCAGGTCCACCTCCGGAGGGGTCTGGAGACGTCCTGGAAACGTCTCTGGATTTCCACCGGCCTGGATGTGGTCCTCCAGCCCCGCCAGAGCCTGAACCTGCTCCGGGCTCAGAAAGCTGTTCTGTCCGATCCGGGTGGGGACCACCCCCGCCTGGTTCATGCGCTTGTAGAAGGCGGAGCGGCTGAGGCCGCTTTCCTGCTGGACCTGGGCCACCGGATGCCGGCGGATGGGGGTGGGCTCTGTCACGGGGGCGGTGGGGTGGGCTCGGAGACGTCTCTGGACATCCGGAGACATCCTCCCTAGGCTGAGGGGACGGAAAGCGTCATTTCCACCCGAGCCCTGAGAGATGTCCCAGAGACTGCCGCAGACATCCACGGACGTCCACCCGATCCACACAGAGGCGGAGCTGGTGGAGGAGACCGCCCTGGTCCAGGTGGGCCTGACCCGGCTGGCTCTCCGCCTGGAGCAGGTGGCCCAGGAGCGGGACCCTCTAGCGGAGGCCCTCCAGCAGGAGCTGGGCCGCGAGAGCCGGGCGGCCTACCTGAAGGACTGGCGCACCTTTGCCCGGTGGCTGGAGGCCACAGCAGGACATCCAGAGACATCCCTGGACCTCTCCTCCCCTGCTGGGGTCCTCCAGGCCATGGGCGCCTGGCTCCAGCTGGGGGACAGGACCGCTCGGGCCCTGGTCCAGAGGTGGATGGCCGATCAGAGCCGGCAGGGTCTGGCAGCGGCCACGATCGGCCGCCGGCTGGCCTCGCTGAAGTTCCTGGCCCGGCAGGCCGCCCTGAAGGAGCTGGCAGACATCCGCCTCCACCTGCTGAAGGCCCCGAGGCCGGAGAGAAGGCGGGACATGCGGGGACCCAGCGGGGTGGCTGCTCTGTCGGCTCTGGTGGCCCAGGCCGAGGACCGCGGCCGTTGCTCTGCCTCCCGCGCACGAAACCGAGCGGTGGCCCTGCTGCTCCTGACTAATGCTCTCCGCCGGGGAGAGATCGGCCGGCTCTCCATGGCGGACTGGAGCCCAGCCGAACCGCTCCAGCTGGCCATCCGCGGCAAAGGCCGGAAGGAGCGGGAGATGGTGAGCATCACAGAGACCACGGCCGCGGCCATTGAGGCCTGGCTGGCCCTCCGCCCTAGGTGGATGTCCACCGAGCCCTGGGCTCCTCTGTTCTGTGCGCTGGACCAGGGAGCGCAGACCCGAGCCGCTCGGGACCTGCCGATGGCCCTGGAACAGGCCCAGGCCAACCTGACCGCCATGGCCGGACCGGATGGAAAGCCCCCCGCCGAGGGGAGCCCCATCTGGTGGGAGGAGATGCACCTGGCCACCACCCCGGTGGCGTTCACCGGGAAGGCGGTCTATCGGCTGGTAGCCGCCCTCGGGACGGAGGGGAAGACCCTCTCTCCCCACCGGCTCCGCCATGGTGCTGTGACCACCCTGGTGGCGGATCTGAGGATGCCGATGGAGCAGGCCCAGGCCCTGGCCCGCCACAAGTCCGTGGCCACCACCTGCCGCTATTTCGACAGGTCCGAGGAGCTTCAGGCGGAGGCCACCGCCTCCCTGGGTCAGCTGCTGGCGGGGGTCTGACCATGGCGCGACCGATCGACCCCACCAGCCGGAACCAGGTGGACCAGAGAGCCAAGCTGCTGCGGGATCCAGCGAGAGGCTGGACGCAAGCGCTCGGCCTCGTGATTGCGCGAACAGCGCTCAAGGCAGAGAGATGGGACCGCTACATCAACAGCGGCGGAGACCCTGGTCCTCTGGTGGGCAGTTTCCCCGCTCTGCCCGACACGAGCGGAAGCGTGGTCCAGGTCGGTGGGAGGGAGGAAGACCCATTCACAACCCGGAGCGTGCTGGTCTCCGCCCCTGACCCAGGACCAGACCAGGAAGCCGTGGTCTTCTACCGAATCTCAGAGAACGCCACAGAAAACCAGGAGACACGGGAAGAGATCACGAGAAAAGCGCTCTACGAGGCCTTCCAAGCCACAGCAGATTTCGCACAGCTGATCGAGAAACGCCACCTCCGTCAGCTGTGCCTGGCCCACGAGACCCTCAGCATGGCCGCCTGGTCTGAAGCCATCCACCGCCGGGCCCTTCAGGTGGGGGTGGCTGACCTGGCGCCGGACCAC
>JBJTWS010000243.1:0-2541 GCA_046081905.1 Synechococcus sp.
GCCTATCGGCAAGGTCTTTGCTGTGGGCAATCTGGTCGGCGTTGAAGTCGATCCCGACAAATGAACCCTCTGGATAGGCTGTTGCGAGTAGGCATAGGTTGTATCCCATGCCAGAACCCAGTTCTAGGTAGTGAAAGTTCGCTCCAACCTCGCGCGGCGGGCGGATGCCACGCACAATCGCACAGAAATCAAGCCAGTTCGGAGCTGTTTCACGGTAGAAACCGCAGGTGTACCGACAGTCCTCGAAATACCCGTGCCCCCATGTGTCCTGGCTCATGGCTACCAAGAGGAACGATGACAGGTTGACTGGCTCAGCATGAGGTGATGACTGCGCCTACAGCACCTGCACCACTTCGGCAACCTCCGGAATCGCTTCCCGCAGCTTCCTCTCAATCCCCATCTTGAGTGTCATCGTGCTGCTGGGGCAGGAGCCGCAGGCGCCCTGCAGCCGCACCTTCACGATCGGCCCATCAATCTCCACCACCTCCACATTGCCGCCATCGGCCATCAGGTAGGGCCGGAGCTCGTCGAGGGTGCGTTCCACGTTCTCCAGCGTCAGGGCGCGGGAATCAGCGGCTTCGTTGGCAGCGGCATCAGCGGTGCTGGTGGAAGGGCTGTCGCTGCTCATCGGGGCGCGGGCGTGGAGAGTTGAGTCTGAGTTTACGAACCGCGAGGCTCTGCTGCCTGCTTCAGTGCGCGTAGAGGCGGAAAAAACTGGCCTTGGACTCCGGTTGGCCTGCCCGCCGCCAGCGCATCACCAGATCGGCCAGCTCGCGGCTGTACAGCTTCCGCTGGTGCCACAGCCAGAGCAGATAGAGCAGGCCCGGTAGCACCCCGCAGAGCAGCAGAGCTGCCAGCAGGGCTGGGGTCCATCGCTGGCGCTTGCGATAGGGCACCCGCCTGCCCGTGCTGACCGCCCAGGCCAGAGTCCTCACGTCCGGCGTCTGGATGCGCAGTTTCGGGGGCTCCACCAGGGGCGGATTCAGGGCATTCACCTGGACACCGGCCGCGTCCAGGACCTCGCGCGCCAGTTGGCGCCGGTAGGTCAGCATGTCGCGAGCCTGCTGCACGGGAATCGCCGCGATCAGCTTGTCGTTCCTGCTCCGTAGCTTGAAGACACCGTGCTCCAATCCCGAGTGATCGAAGCTGGTCTGCAGGCCGTCCGCCAGTTTGCGCGCGCGCCGGGCCACGTCCTGCGCCGCGCCGAAGAGCAGCTCCTCGCCTTCCACGCGCTCGGTGAGCCGGCGATTGTTGTGATCTCCCTGGGCTATTCAGAGGTGATAGTGCGCAAAGAAGCTATCGGCTGGATCGGGCTTGCCGGCCATGCGCCAGCGGTTGACCAGGCCTGCCAGGTCGCTCTTGTACGCCCGGCGGCGCCGCAGGCTTTGGAGGATGTGAATGACGCCTGGTACAACGCAGCACAGCAGCAGCGCCAGGCTCACAAGCGTCTCACGAACCAGATCCGGCGGGATCGGGACACGTCTGCCCGTGCTGATTGCCCAGGCAATCGCTCGTAGTTCGGGCTTCTGGATGCGGATCTGACGCTTCTCGAAGTTGGCGGGGTTGTCGGAATTCACCGTCAGCCCGGCCTTATCAAAGACCTTGCGTGCCAGCACACGCCTGTAGGCCAGCATCTCGCGGGCCTCATGCAGCGACACCGCCGCGAGCAATTGGTCGTTGGTGCTGCGGAGCTTGTAGCGGCCACGCTCCAGGGCGGAGTGCTCGAAGGAGGGAATGGCACCCTCGGGCATCTGATTGTTCTGTCGCGCCACATCGAGAGCTGCGCCGTAGAGAAGCTTCAGGCCTTCTTCGCGATCCGTGCGGCGAAGTTCGGCTCCTCGGCGCTGGCGCTCGGCCATGGACACCTCTGCTCCCGGATGCGCAAAGGCTACGGCACGCTTCCTGCCGTCGCAGCCCGCTGCCTAGGATCCCCAC
Organism: Synechococcus sp.; assembly: GCA_046081905.1. Classification (GTDB taxonomy): domain Bacteria; phylum Cyanobacteriota; class Cyanobacteriia; order PCC-6307; family Cyanobiaceae; genus CBW1002. Next base: position 1,936 of record JBJTWS010000243.1, read on the forward strand.
ACAGCCTCACCCCGGCCCCAGCCTGCGGGGGCGGCCCGACGCCAGCCCATCGCCTGCCTCATGACAGACGCTACCGTCTCCCGCATCCGCAACTTCTGCATCATTGCCCATATCGACCACGGCAAATCCACCCTGGCCGATCGCCTGCTGCAGGACACCGGCACCGTGGCGGCGCGCGACATGCAGGAGCAGTTCCTCGACAACATGGAACTGGAGCGCGAGCGGGGCATCACGATCAAACTCCAGGCCGCCCGCATGGAATACAAGGCGGCCGATGGTGAGCGCTACATCCTCAACCTGATCGATACCCCCGGCCATGTGGACTTCTCCTATGAAGTGAGCCGCTCGCTGCAGGCCTGTGAGGGGGCTCTGCTGGTGGTGGATGCCAGCCAGGGCGTGGAAGCGCAAACGTTGGCCAATGTGTATCTGGCCCTGGAAAATAATCTTGAGATCATCCCCGTGCTCAACAAGATTGATCTGCCCGGGGCCGATCCGGCGCGCATCAGCGAGGAGATCGAAGCGATCATCGGGCTCGATTGCTCTGGCGCCATCCCCTGCTCGGCGAAGACGGGCTTGGGCGTGCCGGAGATCCTGCAAGCGGTGGTG
>JBJTWS010000244.1:0-12007 GCA_046081905.1 Synechococcus sp.
GCCGAGCTCGAGGTTGTCGCGGGTGACGGCCCAGGAGGTTTGCTTCACCACCTTCACCTCGGGCATGCCGTGCTTGGCGAAGAAGCCCTTTTCCAGGGCGATGATCAGGGGTGAGGCGTCGGTGAGGGCGATGAAGCCCAGGGTCGCGCCCTTCACCTCGGTGTCGGTGGCGCCGCCGGTGGCGGCTGGAGCGGTGCTGGTGGCGGATTTCTTGCCGCCACAGGCACTCAGCCAGATGGCGCCCGCTGTCGTGCCGGCAGCGGTGATCAGAAACTTGCGGCGGGAAAGACTGGACATGAAGCCTTTGTGGTGAGCCTGGAGGGCCGGAGGGGGGCAGCGCCGGAGCGATGCACGCGGGACGGGCTCCACAACGAAGCGCTCCGTGCCGGTGAGTGATCGCTGGCGCCCAGGCTGACCAACGTGCTTAAAGAGATCACGGCGCCGTCACCCGTGAGGGTGGCGGTTGTTACCGATCGCCACTTTTGTCTTCGGTATCCCACCCGGGCCCCACTGGCGCCGGTTCTGCCTGGAGCAGGCCGAACTCGGCCAGGGCGCGCGGCAGGTTGCGGTGTTCGTGGCCCGGATGGCTCAGTTTCACCAGGGCGAAGCGCTGCAGTTCATCGAGCTGGCTCCAGCGTTCCGCCGCCAGGCGGAGGGCGAGTTGCTCGCAGGACGCCAGCAGCACCGGCGGCACCGCCTCCGTCTGTTGCCAGGGCTCCCGTTGGGCCGGCGGCAGGGGGCGGGCCGGTCCCTGGGGCAGCTCGGCGCTGCGCTCCAGCAGCCACCGGCGCAAGTCCTCCAGGGCGGTGGCGTGATCGGGCCAGGCCAGCAGCCGCTGCCGCTCGTCCGGCTCGAGGCCATGCCAGTGCACCAGCTTGAGCTTCACGCCGGCCAGGTCGAGCTTGCGCCGCACCGCCATCGGCAGGCAGCGCAGGTCGTGTACGAAGTTGGCCTCGAAGGCGAAGCAGCGCTGCGCCAGGTTCATGGGGCCTCCATCTCCCGCCGCAGCCGCTCGCCGCTGCGGGCGATCAGCAGGGCGCTGGCCTGCTCCAGGGACGCCTCGAGGCTGACGAAGCTGCCGGCGAACCAGAGGTAGGCCCCCACGTTCCAGCGCAGGGCCTCCGCCAGCAGGCCCTCGCCGCCGAGGGCCGCCAGGGCCTGCTGGCGCCACTGCTCCAGGTCGTGCCAGGGCACCTCCGGGGCGGTGATGCCGTGGTCGCGCGGGTGCAGCAGGATCCGCTCCACGTCTCCGTTGCGCAGCCGGGCGGTGATGCCGGCCCGGGTGGTGGGCAGGTCGGTGGAGCCCTCCAGGCCCTTCACCGTGAGCACGTCGGTTTCGCCGGCGGCGGTGAGGGCCTCCCAGGCCCGGCTCTCGGTGGGGGGATGCACGAAGCCGCTCACCAGCAGGTGCTCGCCGCGGTGGGGGGTCCAGAGCAGCTCCAGGCTCGCCACCGGCGGCCGTTTGCCGATGGCGTCGCGCACCGGCACCAGCCCCTCGGCCAGGGGGAAATGGTCGCTCTGGTGGGTGAGGGCCAGGCCATGGCGATCCAGCCGCTCCTGCACCACCGCCAGGGGCAGCCCCCGCCAGCCGATCCCCAGGGCCTCGAACAGCTCGGCCAGGGTCACGCCGTACTTCACCGGCATCGGATCGCCGCCGTGCAGCACCACCGGCACCGCCGCGCTGGCGAGCACCAGCGCCACCAGCGGCAGCAGCGGCGCCGTGCGGCTGCGGCCGTCGTAGGGCACGCCGAAGCAGAGGGGCCGGCGGCCGGGGGTTTCCAGCACCGGCCCGTGCTGCCGGTAGCTGTCGAGCATGCCGGTGAGCTCGATCGGCAACGGGCGGCGGATGCGATGGGCGATCAGGAAGGCCCCCATCTGGGCGGGGCTCGCCTCGCTGCGGAGCATCAGATCCATGGCCTCGCGGGCCTCCTCGCGGTTGAGGCCGGTGCTGGTGTGCTCGCCGCTGCCCACCTTGCCGATCAGGTCCCGGAACCGCGCCGGTCCGCTGCCGAGCAACCGCAGCCGCTCCTCCCTCCGGTCGCCCAGGGGGGGGGAGGGGGCCGCGTCGCGGGGATCAGCGCCGGCGGAGGGCGACGGCTTTGGTAGCGATTGCGACACGGGGTTGCGGCGCTGACCCTGAAACTAGAGCTTCCTCGCTCCGTGGGTTCGCGCAGCAGCATTCGGCGCTTCCCACCCGCTTGAACCTGCCTCCGGCGACGCACCCCTCATCGGCGTCCGCTGGTTCCGTGCTCCCCGCCGCCGCGCAGGAGTTCACGGCTGTGCCGAGGTGACCCTTCCTTCGCTTCCCCGTCAGGCCGCCGGCGCGCTTCGCTGGCGTGGCCCCTTCCCCGCATGACCTCTTCCCCTCTCTCCACCGCCCCGGCGACGAAGCTCAGCAAGATCGAGCAGGCCAAGGCCGAATGCTGCGGCCTCGATCTGGCCCCTCGCCTGGCGGAGCTGGCCCAGCAGGGTTGGGAGCAGCTGGATGAGGCCACCCTCACCATCCACCTGAAGTGGCTGGGCATCTTCTTCCGCCCGGTCACCCCGGGCCGGTTCATGGTGCGGCTGCGCCTGCCCAACGGCGTGATCCAGGCCGAGCAGCTCGCGGTGCTGGCCGAGGCGTTGGACCGCTGCGGTGAGCACGGCAGCGCCGACATCACCACCCGCCAGAACCTGCAGCTGCGGGGTCTGCTGCTCGAAGACCTGCCGCCGCTGCTGGCGGCGATGGAGGCCGTGGGGCTCACCAGCCGTCAGTCGGGCCACGACAATCCGCGCAACATCACCGGCAACCCGCTGGCGGGTATCGACCCCGAGGAGATTGTCGACACCCGCCCCTTTGTGGACGCGATCCAGGCGCGCCTCCTGGCCGACGGCCCCCGCAACCTGCCCCGCAAGTTCAACGTGGCGGTGGGCGGTGCCCCCGACAGCTTCCTGCTCCACAACGACCTGGCCTTCCTGCCGGCCCAGCGCGAGGGACGGCTGGGCTTCACGGTGATGGTGGGGGGCTTCTTCTCGGCCCAGCGCAATGAACTGGCGATTCCGCTGGGGCTCTGGCTGGAGGGCGGGCAGCTGCCCGATTTCACCCTGGCGGTGCTGCGCCACTTCGAGCGCTGCGGCAACCGGGCCGCCCGCAACCGCAGCCGCCTGATGTATCTCATCGATGAGCTCGGGCTGGACGCGTACCGCCGCGCCGTGCTCGAGGCCCATTGTGCCCTGGTGGTGGAAGCGGCGCCGGCTCCCCTCCCCCACGACGGCTCCCACCTGGTGAACCGGGCGCCCCGCGACGGCCTGGGCTGGAACCGGCAGCCCCAGCCCGGCAAGGCCTGGATGGGCCTGCATGTGCCGATGGGTCGCCTCGATGCAGAAAGCATGCTGGAGCTGGCCCGCCTGGCCCGCACCTACGGCAGCGGCGAGCTGCGGCTCACCGAGGCGCAGAACGTGCTCCTGCCCCATGTGCCCCTGGAGCAGCGCGAGGCCCTGGAGGCCGAACCCCTGCTGCAGCAGTTCCGCACCGATCCTTCCCCCCTGCAGGCGGAGGCGGTGAGCTGCACGGGAAATCGCTACTGCAGTTTTGCCCTGATCCCCACCAAGACCACGGCCCAGAGCGTGCTGGAGGAGCTGGAGCAACGGCTGGAGCTGCCCCATGCCGTGCGCCTGCACTGGACCGGCTGCCCCAATGCCTGCGGCCAGCCCTACATGGGCCAGATCGGCCTGATGGGGGCCAAGGCCCGCAAGGACGGTGACATGGTGGAGGCGGCCAAGATCTTCCTGGGGGGAGCCATGGATGCCGACCCGAAGCTGGCCGAACTCCACGACAAGGGCGTTCCCCTCAGCGACCTGCCCGACGTGCTGGAGCAGCTGCTGATCGAGCGCTTCGGTGCACGGCCGCGGCCTGCCGCGGCCTGATGGCCGGGCCCCGCAGCCAGGCGGGCCGGCTCCAGGGGCGCGCCCGCGCGGGGCCCTGTTCGGCACACCAGGCCCGATCGAGGTCCAGCAGGGCTTCCCGGTCGTGGAGATCCTCCCCGCCGTACAGCAGGTGGGTGATGCGCTCCGGATCCAGCCCCAGCAGGGCCGCCTCCTGCCAGAGCCGCTCGCTGCGGCGTCCGTCGCCCCGTACGAACTGGGCGGTGCCCAGCTCCGCCACGAGCCGCACCAGCAGCTGCTGTTCCTTGAGGGCGTCGAGGCCCTGCTCCGGCTCCCGCCCGCGGCGGTTGGTGATCGCGGCCCTGTCCATGCCGTGTCCGGCGACGACAACCCCTTCGTAGGGCGGCTCCCGGGGCTCCAGCCCTGTGCCACATCAAACGTATCGAATGTGACCGTTTCTCCCGCGGCGATCGCCCCCGTCTGCTCCCGCGGCCCCGGGAATCCCATGGCATCGTGGGGCTCGCGTTTCCCGGCCCCCACGCAAGAGCTTCCCTCCGCTCTGCCGCCCCTGGGCGATCCAGCCCGGTGGGGCTGGTTGCAGCGGCTGCGCCGGCAGCCCGTGGTGCCGTTGGAGCCCTGGCTGGAGGCCATCGAAGCCGGCCACCTCGAGGTGGACGCCGATCTGCTGGCGGCCCTGGCGGACCGGCTGGATGCCGCCGCCTCGCGCCGCTTGCTGGCCTGGTGGCTGGCGCAGCCCCAGGCGGATCCGGCCCTGCTGGCGAGCCTGGCCCGCCCCCGCGATGCCGGCTCGGCCGTGCTGCTGCGCCAGGCCCTGCGCGCGGCGGGGCCGGGGCGGAGCGCGCTGCTGCTGCCCCTGCTGGGGCACCAGCGGGATCCCGCCGATTTCCCCCTCCTGGAGGGCTGGGTCCGCGCCCCCCATCCCGCCCGGCTGCGGCGGGCCGCCCTGGAGGGCCTGGCCCTGGGGCTGCCGGCCTGGCCGCTGCCGCCCCTGCGCACCCTGCTGCGCCGGCTGGCGCTGGACCTCGATGGGGCGTTGGCGGCCACGGCGGTGGATCTGCTCGCCCGCCTGCCCCAGCCGCGGCTGGCCCTGGCGCGCCTGCAGCCGGATCGTCTGGATCCCTCCGTGGCGCGCCGGCGGCAGCGGCGGCTCGCGGCCCTGCCCGCGGCCCCGCTGGTGCTGGTGGTGCATGGCCGGGCCGGCGGCCTGATCCCCCCCGAACTGGTCGCCCTGGCGGAGGAACTGGAGCGTCGCCGCGGAGCCCCCGTGCGGCTGCAGAGCCTCACCGGCGCGGAGCCGCCCGGTCCCGCCCCCCTGCGCCGGGCGGCCGCAGGCGAGGCCATCACCCTGCTGCCCCTGCTGCTCCTGCCCGGCTCCCATGTGCGCGCCGATCTGCCGGCGATCGCCGCCGCCTGGCGGGCCGGCGGTCCGCTGCGGCGCCTCCCGTTCCTCGGGGCCTGGCCCGCCTGGCAGGACGCCCTGCGGCAGGAGGTGGCGGAGCTCAAGGCCGCCGCCACGGTGCCGCCCCTGCTGTTGCACCACCCCGTGACGGCCCCGGTGGCGGTGCGGTACCTGGCCCATCTGGAGCGGGTCTGCGGCGCCCCCTGCCGCGCCACTCCATACAGTGCAAACGATCGTGAGGAGCTGCTGCCCCTGCTCGAGGCCCCCGCCCCCATGCCCGTGCTGCCGCTGGTGCTGGCGGCCAACCGGCTCACCGAGGGGTTGCCCGCCTCCTGTGGTGCCCCCCTGCTGCAGCGCCCCCGCTTCCATGCCTGCCTGCTGGCGCTGCTCGAGGCCCTGCCATGAGCTCCGAGGCCCTCGGCACGGTGTACCTGGTGGGGGCCGGCCCAGGCGATCCGGAGCTGCTCACCCTCAAGGCCCACCGCCTGCTGCGCACCTGCGACGCCCTCGTCTACGACTCGCTGGTGCCGAAGGCCCTGCTGGATCTGGTGCCCGAGGCCTGTGAGCGCCACTTCGTGGGCAAGCGCCGCGGTCACCATTCGGTGCCCCAGCCCAGCACCAATGCGGTGCTGGTGGAGCTGGCGGCCCGCCGCCGCACGATCGTGCGCCTCAAGGGCGGCGATCCTTTCCTCTTCGGGCGGGGTGGCGAGGAGGCCGCCCACCTGGCGGCCCGTGGCGTGCCGGTGCAGGTGGTGCCGGGGGTGACCGCCGGCATTGCGGCGCCCGCCTATGCCGGCATCCCGGTCACCCATCGCCGGGCGGGCTCCAGCGTCACCTTCGTGACCGGGCATGAGGAGATCGACAAGGACCGCCCCGGGGTGGACTGGCGCGGCCTGGCCCGCTGCAGCGACGGCCTGGTGATCTACATGGGCCTCCACAACCTGGAGCGGATCTGCGAGGAGCTGATTGCCGGCGGCCTGGCGTCCGATACCCCCGCCGCCGTGATCCAGCAGGGCACGGTGCGGGGGCAGCGGGATCTGGTGGCACCCCTGGGCGAACTGGCGGAGCGGGTGGTGGAGCAGGGCTTCGCCTCCCCCTCGATCGTGGTGGTGGGTCAGGTGGTGGAGGAGCGGGTGGAGGCCTGCGCCCCCCAGCCGGCGGACGCGGAGATGCCGATCCCCTTCTGAAGGGCCTTGGCCTGAACAGCCCGGGCCGGCCTTCCGCGACACTGGAGGCCGCGGCCCGCCTGTGTTGCGCCGGCCCCCGTTCGCCATGCCCGGTTCCATTTCGCCCACCCCGGCCATCACCACCCAGCTGGGCGACCAGGGCCTCGGCCAGCAGCCCTGGTGGGTGGAGCAGTGGATGGAGCTGATCAACTCCTACCGCTTCAAGAAACGGCTCGAGCGGGCCTGGGCCTATGCCCGCGAGGGCAACGTGCTCTCGATCCGCTTCGAGGGGCGGCGGGTGCATGCCCGCGTGCAGGGCACCGAGCCCGACCCCTACAAGGTGAAGCTCTGGCTGGATGTGCTCAACGAGGAGGACTGGGGCTATGTGCTCGAGGCCCTCACCCAGAAGACCCGCTGGTCGGCCCAGCTGCTGGCCGGTGTGATGCCGCAGGACATCGAGCGCGCCTTTGCGGCCAGTGGCAAGCGGCTGTTTCCATTCAAGCTGCAGGAGGTGCGCAGCGAATGCACCTGCCCGGACAAGATCAACCCCTGCAAGCACGTGAGTGCGGTGTACTACCTGATGGGGGAGCGCTTCAGCGAAGACCCCTTCGTGCTCTTCCAGATGCGCGGCCGCACCCGCGCCCAGCTCCTGGCGGACCTGGCGGTGCGGCGCCGCAAGGCCCTGGCGGAGCGGGCGGCGGGTCTCGCCAGTAGCTCCTCCGCGCCCGCGGAGGCTGCCCAGGCGCCCCATCCCACCCATGGCGCGATCGAGGATCCGAGCCGCTGGTGGCGCTACGCCGCCGCCCTCGATCCCGATCTGGTGGTGATCACCCCGGCCCTGGAGGGGGAATCGGGCCTCGATGCCGCCGGGCCCCTGCCCCTGGCGGAGGAACCCCGTTTCCCGGATGCCAATCGCCGCTTCCTGGAGCACCTCCGCGGCCAGGGGCAGCGCATGGCCCATGCCGCCATGGCCCTGGCGATGGGGGCCGGCGGCGGCGATGGCTGAGGCCCCCTGGCTCCTGGAGCCGGTGCTGGAGCGGGTGGCGTGGATCCTCCGCTCCCACCAGGCCGCCTTCGGCCGGCCGCTGATCGCCGCGGCCCGCCGGCTGCCGGCCTCGGCGGAGGGCTGGCGCACCCTGGCCCAGGAGCTGTTCGCGGCCGATCGGGTGGTGCTCGCCCACGACGGGGCCTCGGCGGAGGGGGATCCCGGGCCGCGGCTGATCTACGCCAACCGGGCGGCCCTGACCCTCTGGGGCCGCACCTGGGGGGAGATGGTGGGCCTGCCGTCGCGGCTCACGGCCGAGCCCGGTGAGCGGGCGGGGCGGGCCGCCGCCCTGCGCCAGGCGCTCCAGCAGGAAGCGATCGCCCACTACAGCGGCGTACGCATCGATCGCCACGGCCGCCGCTTCCTCATCCGCGGGGCCCGGCTGTGGAGCCTCCGCGACGGGGCGGGGAACCGCTGCGGCCAGGCGGCCAGCTTCAGCGACTGGACGCGGCTTGCCGTTCCCCCCGACGGGGCGGAGGTGCGCAGGATGCACCAGGGTTCCGGGGGCCCTGCCTAGAGTTGCGCCCCCCGGAGGAGCAGGACATGAGCGTTGCCGCACCCCCGCGTCTGAGCCTCCAGTGCGAGGCGATCGCGGCCGACACCACCACGATCCGGTCGCTCGACTGGGACCGCAGCCGCTTCGACATCGAGTTCGGCCTGCGCAACGGCACCACCTACAACAGCTTCCTGGTGCGGGGCGCCCAGACGGCCCTGATCGATACCAGCCACCTCAAGTTCGCGGACACCTGGCTGCCGTTGCTGGAGGAGCAGATCGATCCCCTCCAGATCGATACCCTGATCGTTTCCCATACCGAGCCCGACCACTCCGGCCTGATCGGCCACCTGATCGACCGCAATCCCGACATCGAGATCGTGGCCTCCAAGGTGGCGATCCAGTTCCTCGAGAACCAGGTGCACCGGCCCTTCCGCAGCCGGGCGGTGAAGAGCGGCGACAGCCTGGATCTGGGCACCAATCCCGACAGCGGTGTGGCCCATCGCTTCGAGTTCCTCAGCGCGCCCAACCTGCACTGGCCGGACACGATCTTCTCCTTCGACCACGGCACCGGCATCCTCTACACCTGCGACGCCTTCGGCCTGCACTACTGCTCCGACGACGTCTTTGACGTGGACCCCGGCGCCATTGCCCCGGATTTCCGCTTCTACTACGACTGCCTCATGGGCCCCAACGCCCGCAGCGTGCTGCAGGCGCTCAAGCGCATGGACGGCCTGCCGGAGATCAAGACCATCGCCGTGGGCCATGGCCCCCTGCTGCGCCACCACCTCGGCCTCTGGGTGGGCGACTACCGCGACTGGAGCAGCCAGCGCAGCAGCGGCGAGGCCTATGCCGCCGTGTGCTACGTGAGCCAGTACGGCTTCTGCGACCGGCTCAGCCAGGCGATCGCCCGCGGCATCGGCAAGGCCGAAGCCCAGGTGCAGCTGGTGGACCTGCGCGCCACCGATGCCCAGGAGCTCAGCGCCCTCGTGGGGGAGGCCAGCGCCGTGGTGGTGCCCACCTGGCCCGCCCAGCCCGATCCGGAACTGCAGAGCTCGATCGGCACCCTCCTGGCGGCCCTCCAGCCGAAGCAGTGGGTGGCGGTGTACGACGCCTACGGCGGCAACGACGATCCGATCGACACCGTGGCCGCCCAGTTGCGCAGCCTCGGCCAGAAGAGCGCCTTCGAGCCGCTGCGGATCCGTCAGGTTCCCGCTGCCGACGACTACCAGCGCTGTGAGGAGGCCGGCACCGACCTGGGCCAGCTGCTCACCCGCGCCCGCACGATCGCGGCGATGAAGAGCCTCGACGGCGACCTCGACAAGGCGCTGGGCCGGCTCTCCGGCGGCCTCTACGTGGTGACGGCCCGCCAGGAGGACCCCGAGGGCGGCAGCCGCAGCGGCGCCATGGTGGCGAGCTGGGTGAGCCAGGCCAGTTTCGAGCCGCCGGGCCTCACGGTGGCGGTGGCCAAGGACCGGGCGATCGAGGCGCTGATGCAGGTGGGGGATCGCTTCGTGCTCAACATCCTGCGGGAGGACAACCACCAGGGGCTGCTGCGCCACTTCCTGCGCCGCTTCCCGCCCGGGGCCGACCGCTTCGCCGGCGTGAACGTGCTCGAGGGGGTGGCTCAGGGGGGGCCGGTGCTCGGGGATGCCCTCGCCTACCTCGGCTGCCGGGTGCGGCAGCGGATGGAGTGCCCCGACCACTGGATCATCTACGCCGAGGTGGAGCAGGGCAACGTCTCCGACACCGGCGCTGCCACCGCCGTGCATCACCGCAAGGTGGGGAACCACTACTGATGGCCACCCTCTCCACTCCGGCCTCCGCTTCCGTGGGCGGCGGCCGCCGGGTGCTGGTGCTGCCGATCGACGACTCCCTCGTGTGCCTGCGGGGCCTGAGCCCCACCCGCCTGCGCTTCGAGGTGGAATACGGCCTCGAGCGCGGCACCACCGCAACAGCTTCCTGTTCGCCGCCGGCACCACCGGTCCGGAGGCGCTGCAGCCCGGCCGGCCGGTGCCGCCGGTGCTGGTGCACCCCCCCGGGGCCGCCTACGCCGAGCCCTTCCTGGCGGAGCTGGAGCGCCTGGTGCCCGCCGATGCCGCCCTCAAGGTGGTGGTGGGGCACGTGAACCCGAACCGGGTGGCCCTGCTGCGGCAGCTGGCGGAGCGCTGGCCGCAGCTGATGCTGGTGGCCTCCAACGCCGGCACCCGCCTGCTGGAGGAGCTCTGGGGCCAGCGGCGCCCGGCCGCCTCCGGCGCCGCCGTGGCGGAGGAACCCCTCCCGCCCCTGCCCCCGATCGATGTGGTGAAGCAGGAGGTGTGCCGCGACCTGGCCGATGGCCACCGCCTCTGCCTGATCCCGGCCCCCACGCCCCGCTGGCCCGGGGCCCTGATCGCCCTGGAGGAGCGCACCGGCCTGCTGATGAGCGGCAAGTTCTTCGCCGCCCACCTCTGCACCGAGACCTTCGCCGAGGCCAACCGCAGCAGCACCGAGGAAGATCGCCGCTACTTCTACGACTGCCTGATGGCGCCGATGGCCCGGCAGGTGGAGGCGGTGGTGGATCGCCTGGATGCCCTGGCGATCCGCACGATCGCCCCTGGCCATGGCCCCGCGATCGAGGAGAGCTGGCGGAGCCTGCTGAGCGATTACCGCCGCTGGGGCGAGGCCCAGGGGAAGGCCAAGCTCTCGGTGGCGTTGCTGTTCGCCAGTGCCTACGGCAACACGGCCGCCATCGCCGATGCCCTTGCCCAGGGCGTGGGCCGCACCGGGGTGCGGGTCGAGAGCATCAACTGTGAGTTCGCGCCGCCAGAGCAGCTGCTGGAGGCGATCCGTTCCTGTGATGCGGTGCTGATCGGCTCCCCCACCCTGGGGGGCCATGCCCCCACGCCGATCGTCTCGGCCCTGGGAACCCTGCTGGCGGAGGGGGATCGCAGCAAGCCCGTGGGGGTGTTCGGCAGCTTCGGCTGGAGCGGCGAGGCCCTCGAGCTGCTCGAGAGCAAGCTGCGGGATGGCGGCTTCCGCTTCGCCTTCGAGCCGATCAAGGTGAAGTTCACCCCCGATGCGGCCACGGTCCGCACGATCGAGGAGACCGGCACCGCCCTGGGGCGCTCCCTGCTGGCCGCCCAGCGGCGCGACCAGCGCCGTGGTGCCGCCGGCGGCGGTCTCAGCGAGAGCCGCAGCGATCCGGCGGTGCTGGCCCTGGGCCGGGTGGTGGGTTCCCTCTGCGTGCTCACCACCCGCAAGGGGGAAGGCCCGGCGCGGCTGGGGGGGGCGATGGTGGCCAGCTGGGTGAGCCAGGCGAGTTTTGCTCCGCCGGGCCTCACGGTGGCGGTGGCCCGCGACCGGGCGGTGGAGGGTCTGCTCCATGTGGGCGACAGCTTCGCCCTGAACGTGCTCGCGGCGGGCCGCGAGAGCGGGCCGATGAAGCAGTTTCTGCAGCCCTTCCTCCCCGGCGCCGACCGCTTCGCTGGCCTGAAGCTGGAGGAGAGTCCCGGCGGCCACCCGCTGCTGCCGGAGGCCCTCGCCTGGCTGGAGGCCACCGTGAAGCAGCGGATGGAGTGCGGCGACCACTGGTTGCTCTACGCCCAGGTGAGCCACGGCGGCCTTGTGGATCCCACGGGGGTCACCGCCGTGCACCAGCGCCGCACCGGCGCCCACTACTGAGGCGGAGCCGCGGGGGCCTCGGATCGCTCCCGCCAGTGGAAGCCCTGCCGGGCCGCGGAGGCCAACCAATCCTTCGGCCAACTAAAGCGAAGTGGTTATGACTTCGGCTAAGCTGACCGCATTGGTTCGCTCCGGTCTGCCGGCGCGAACAGGGTGCGGGAGGCTGCTCCCGCGGCTCCGTTGCTTCGTTCCACGCGTTTTTCCACCGATTCCTGATGGATCTCTCCAACCCCTCCACCCAGGCCAACCTCGAGGCCGCCTTCGGCGGCGAGAGCATGGCCAACCGCAAATACCTCTTCTTCGCGGAAGTGGCCCGCCAGCTCGGCAACACCGAGCTGGCCAGGTTGTTCCGCGAC
>JBJTWS010000245.1:0-4078 GCA_046081905.1 Synechococcus sp.
ATCCGGGAACCGCTGCGCCAGGCCAGCGAAGGCCTGCGTGTGGCCCTGGTGGGTGGTGCCGTGCGTGATCTCATGCTGCACCACCTGCACCGCGACCCCCTCACCGGCATGCCGGATCTCGATCTGTTGGTGGAGCCCCCCGGAGCCCTGGTGTTGGCTGAACGGTTGCGCCAGCGGATGGAGGCGGTAGGTCGGCCTCTGGTTCTGTTCCGGCCCCATCCCGCCTACGGCACGGTGGAGATCGGTTGCGATGCCCTTCTGCTGGATCTGGCCACCGCCCGGGCCGAAACCTATCCCCGCCCGGCGGAGAACCCCGTGGTGCAGCCCGGCCGGCTGGAGGACGACCTGGCCCGGCGCGACTTCAGCATCAACGCCATGGCGCTGGTGCTGCAGCCCGGTGATGGGGCCACCCTGCTCGATCCCCACGGCGGCCAGCACGATCTCGCGGCGCGCCAGCTGCGCCTGCTGCATGGCCGCTCGCTCACGGACGATCCCACGCGCCTGGTGCGCGCCGCGCGCTACGGCGCACGGCAGGGGCTGAGCCTGGAGCCCGCCAGCCTGGAGCAGGCCCGGCGCACCCTGGCCGCCTGGCCCTGGCCGTGGCGGCCCGGTGATCCGCCGCAGCAGGCGCCGCCGGCCCTGGGCACGCGGCTGCGCATGGAGTTCGATCTGCTGCTGGAGCGCGAACCCTGGCCCAGGGCCCTGGCGCTGTTGCAGGCCTGGGGTGGCCTGGCCCTGCTCGATGCCGGCCTCCAGGCCGATCAGCACTGGCGGCCCCGGCTGCGGCGCGCCCAGCGGCTCGGCGTGCCGTTGCTGCCGGCCCTGCTCACCGCCGCCACCAACCCCGTTGCCCTGGCGGCCCGGCTTCAGCTGCCCCACGGCCAGCAGCGCTGGCTGGCCCTATGGCTGGCGCTACGCGCCGGTCTGCCGGCGCCGGCTGTTGCAGCGGCCTGGCCCCCTTCGCGCTGGTGCGCGCTGCTGGAGGCTCCGGGCTGCTCCGCCGAGGCGGTGGCCCTGGCGATCGCCGCTGGCGACGGCCCCCGCCGGCCGCTGCTGCGCTGGTGGCTGCATTGGCGCCGCGTCCAGCCGCCGCTGAGCGCCGCGGAGCTGATGGCCCGCGAGGGCCTGTCGCCCGGCCCCGCCCTCGGCGAACGGCTGCGGCAACTGCGGGCCGAGCAGCTGGATCGGCTCCCGTAGAGCGGCCCGTGCGCCGGCCCGCGCCACCCACCCCGGCAGACTGGCCGCACTGATGAGGTGCCGGTGGAGAAGCTGCAGAGCCTGCGGGGGATGGTGGATCTGCTGCCAGACCACACCCCGCTCTGGCAGCACATCGAGGCCACGGCACGCCGTCACTTCCAGCGGGCGGCCGTCTGCGAGATCCGTACGCCACTGCTGGAGGCCACCGAGCTGTTCGCCCGCGGCATCGGTGAGGCCACCGATGTGGTGGGCAAGGAGATGTACACCTTCACCGATCGCGGCGACCGCAGCTGCACCCTGCGGCCGGAGGGAACCGCCTCGTTGGTGCGGGCCGCGATCCAGCACGGCCTGCTCAGCCAGGGCCCGCAGCGCCTCTGGTACGGCGGGCCGATGTTCCGCTACGAGCGTCCGCAGGCGGGGCGGCAGCGCCAGTTTCACCAGATCGGCCTGGAGTTCCTCGGGGTTGCGGCCGCCCGGGCCGATGTGGAGGCGATCGCCATCGCCTGGGATCTGCTGGCGGATCTGGGGGTGGGCGGCCTGGCCCTGGAGCTCAACAGCCTCGGCAGTGCCGACGACCGCGCCCGCTACCGCCATCAGCTGGTGGCTTTCCTGCAGCAGCACCGCGAGCAGCTCGATTCCGACTCGCAGGACCGCCTCACCCGCAATCCGCTGCGCATCCTCGATTCCAAGAACGCCGACACCCAGGCCCTGCTGGCCGCTGCCCCCACCCTGGCCGACGCCCTGGCACCGGAGAGCCGTGAGCGCTTCGAGCAGGTGAAGGCCGGCCTCAGCGCCCTGGCCATTCCCTTCAGCCTCAATCCGCGCCTGGTGCGCGGGCTCGATTACTACAGCCACACCGCCTTCGAGATCACCTCCAGCCAGCTGGGGGCCCAGGCCACCGTGTGCGGCGGCGGCCGTTACGACGGGCTGGTGGAACAGCTGGGCGGTGCCCCCACGCAGGCGGTTGGTTGGGCCCTGGGCCTGGAGCGGCTGGTGCTGCTGTTGGCCCAGGCTGCAGCGGCGCCGGCAGCGGTGGCGCCCGAGATCTACGTGGTGAGCCGTGGCGTGGCAGCGGAGGCCGAGGCCTTGCGCCTGGCCCGGGCGCTGCGGCTAGCGGGGCGCAGCGTGGAGCTCGATCCGAGCGGAGCCGCCTTCGGCAAACAGTTCAAGCGGGCCGATCGCAGCGGAGCCGCCTGGGCGCTGGTGATCGGTGAGGGGGAACTGGAGCAAGGGGTGGTGCTGCTCAAGGATCTGCGTGGAACGGCTGCAGAGGGCCAGTTGGAGCAACGCCTCAGCCCGGCAGCGCTATTGGAGCGTTTCGCGTAGATTTCAGTGATTGATCGTGCCTTGCGCGTGAGTACCGCCGCCACTCCGATTCGGAGCATCTGCTGCATCGGAGCCGGGTACGTGGGCGGACCCACCATGGCCGTGATCGCCGACCGCTGCCCTGGCGTGCAGGTGACGGTGGTCGATCTCAACGTGGAGCGCATCGCCGCCTGGAACGACAGCGACCTGACCCGGCTGCCGGTCTATGAACCCGGCCTCGACGCGGTGGTGGGTCGCGCCCGCGGTCGCAATCTCCACTTCACCACCGAGGTCGACGGGGCGATCGCCGCGGCGGACATGGTGTTCCTCTCCGTCAACACCCCCACCAAGACCCGCGGCGTGGGCGCCGGCCAGGCCAGTGATCTGCGCTGGATCGAGGCCTCGGCCCGCCAGGTTGCGGCCGCCTCCCAGGGCCACACGATCGTGGTGGAGAAAAGCACCCTGCCGGTGCGCACCGCCGAGGCGGTGAAGGCGATCCTCGGGGGAGCCCAGGGCAGTGGTGGCGGCAAGACCTTCTCCGTGCTCTCCAATCCGGAGTTCCTGGCGGAGGGCACGGCGATCACCGATCTAGAGAACCCCGACCGGGTGCTGATCGGTGGCGAGGATGCGGGGGCGATCGATGCGCTGGCCTCCGTGTACGGGCACTGGGTGCCGCAGGAGCGCATCCTGCGCACCAATCTCTGGAGCAGTGAGCTCTCCAAGCTCACCGCCAATGCCTTCCTGGCCCAGCGGATCTCCTCGATCAACAGCATCGCCGCCCTCTGCGAGGCCACCGGCGCCGATGTCCGCGAAGTGGGCCGCGCCATCGGCACCGACAGCCGGATCGGACCGAAGTTCCTGCAGGCGGGCCCCGGTTTCGGCGGCAGCTGCTTCCAGAAGGACATTCTCAACCTCGTGTATCTCTGCCGCCACTACGGACTGGAGGAGGCGGCGGCCTACTGGGAGAGCGTGGTGGGTCTGAACACCTGGCAGCAGCAGCGCATCGCCCGCCTGGTGGTGAACAGCCTGTTCGGCACCGTGAGCGGTAAGCGGCTGGCGGTGCTGGGCTTCGCCTTCAAGGCCGACACCAACGACACCCGCGAGGCCCCGGCGATCCGCATCTGCCGCGATCTGATCGAGGAGGGGGCCCAGCTGGCGATCGTGGATCCGAAGGTGGATGCCGCCCAGATCGCCCGCGATCTGGACCGGGCCCCGGTGGGTGCCGATGCCAAGGCCGGCTCCCGGCCGATCGGTGCCGATGGCTGCTGGCTGGCGGCGGGCTCGCCGCTGGAGGCGGCGCGGGGCGCTGATGCGGTGCTGATCCTCACCGAATGGCGCGACTACCGCCAGCTCGACTGGGCCGCGATCGCGGCGGTGATGCGCCGCCCGGCCTGGGTGTTTGATGCCCGTGCCGTGGCGGATGCGGCGGCCGCTCGGGCCGCCGGCCTGAATGTCTGGACCGTGGGGGAAGGCTGAGATGGCACGCCGTAATCTCGTCACCGGCGGCGCTGGTTTTCTGGGCTCCCACCTGATCGACCGGCTGATGAACGCCGGTGAGGAGGTGATCTGCCTCGAC
>JBJTWS010000246.1:0-11081 GCA_046081905.1 Synechococcus sp.
CTGCAGCAATGGGATCCGGATCTGTCGGCCCAGGACCTCTGCCAGAGCGCGGCCCGCATGCTCTACGCCGACTATGTGGAGGCAGGCCAGTATCCGGTGGTGCTGGCCAATCGCTTCGGTGGGGTGATCTTTCACGAGGCCTGCGGTCACCTCCTGGAAACCACCCAGGTGGAGCGGGGCACCACCCCCTTCGCCGAAAAGGTGGGCGAACCCATCGCCCACGAGGCCGTCACCGCCATCGACGAGGGCCTCAGCGAGGGGGCCTTCGGCTCCCTCTCCATGGACGATGAGGGCATGGAGCCGCAGCGCACCGTGCTGATCGAGAACGGCGTGCTGCAGCGCTTCCTCTCCGATCGTGCCGGAGAGCGCCGCACCGGCCACGCCCGCACCGGCAGTGGCCGGCGCCAGAGCCATTCCTTCGCGGCCGCCAGCCGCATGCGCAACACCTACATCGCCGCCGGCCCCCACAGCCCCGAGGACCTGATCGCCTCGGTGGATCGGGGTCTGTACTGCAAGTCGATGGGCGGGGGCAGCGTGGGGCCCACCGGCCAGTTCAACTTCGCCGTGGAGGAGGGCTACCTGATCGAGAACGGCCGCCTCACCAAGCCGGTGAAGGGCGCCACCCTGATCGGGGAAGCCAAGGAGGTGATGCCCCGCCTCTCGATGTGCGCCAACGACCTCGAACTCGCCGCTGGCTTCTGCGGCTCGGTGAGCGGCAGCATCTTCGTGACCGTGGGGCAGCCCCACATCAAGGTGGATTCGATCACCGTGGGGGGCCGCTGACCATGACCACCACCACCCTGGACTCCGCCCCCCTCGACGCCCAGCGCCTGCAGGACCGCCTGCAGCCCCTGGCCAGCAGCGCCGGCATCCGCCAGTGGGACCTGGGCGCGGCCTGCAGCACCGACACCTCCGTGCAGGTCGACCGGGGCGAACCCAAGCAGATGAAGGGGGCCCAGCGCAGCTCCATCACCGTGCGGGTCTGGAACGAGGACGGTCTGGTGGGGGTGACCAGCACCTCCGACCTCTCCGATGCCGGCCTGGAGCGGGCCCTCACCGGCGCCCGCGATGCCAGCGCCTTCGGCAATCCGGAGGACACCCCCGCCTTCTCCCCCCTGGCCACCGCTCCGCTGGAGCCCCTGGAGCATCCCCGCCACGAGCCCCGCAGCATCCTGGAGCTGCTCGCCACCCTGAAGGACGCCGAACGGCAGCTGCTAGAGCGCCACCCCGCCATCGGCACCGTTCCCTACAACGGCCTGGCACAGCGCAGCAGCGAACGGATCTACCTCAACAGCGCCGGAGCCTGCCGCCAGCAGGCGCTCACCACCGCCAGCCTCTACCTCTATGCCCGGGCGGAGGAAACCGGCCGCAAGCCCCGTAGTGCCGGGGCGGTGCGGCTGGCCTACGGGGCCGGGGAGCTGGATATCGCCGGCTGCATCGAGGAGGCGGCCAGCCTCACCATCTCCCACCTCGACTACGCCCCGATCGAGACGGGTCGCTACACCTGCGCGTTCAGCCCCGAGGCCTTCCTCGATCTGATCGGCGCCTTCAGCAACCTCTTCAATGCTCGCTCGGTGCTCGATGGCGTGAGCCTCAGCCACCGCGAGTCTCTCGGGGAAACCATCGCCATTCACTTCCTCGATCTCCACGACGATCCCCGCCACCCGGGCAACATCGGCGCCTCGGCCTTCGATGGCGAAGGCACCCCCACCGTCCGGCTGCCCCTGCTGGAGGGCGGTGTGCTGCGCCATTTCCTCCACTCCGAGGCCACGGCACGGGCCTTCGGCGTGGCGCCCACCGGCCATGCCGGCATGGGAGCGAAGGTGTCGGTGGGGCCGAGCTGGTTCACGGTGGGCGCCACCCCCGGCAGCGGCGGCGGGGCCCAGGGGCTGAACCGCTTCAACAGCGCCGAGCCGCTGGTGTGGATCGATTCGCTCTCGGCCCTGCATGCGGGCGTGAAGGCCAGCCAGGGCTCCTTCTCCCTGCCCTTCGATGGCTGGCTGCTGCGCCACGGCGAGCGCCGCTCGATCGAAGTGGCCACCGTGGCGGGCGACATCCGCCAGGTGCTGCGCTCGATCGTGGGCTTTGAGGGCGAGCCCCTGATCACCCCCGACGGCCTCTGCCCCCACGTGTGGGTCGAGGGCCTCTCGATCACCGGCGAGGCCTGAGGCCGCGGCGGCGATGAAGGTCCTGTTCTGGGGCACCCCGGCCTACGCGGTGCCCAGCCTCGATGCCCTGGTGGCCGCCGGCCACCGGGTGGTGGGGGTGGTGAGCCAGCCCGACCGCCGCCGCGGCCGCGGCGGCGCGCTCGTGCCCTCCCCGGTGAAGGCCCGGGCACTGGAGCTGGGCCTGCCGGTGTTCACCCCGCAGAGAATTCGGCGCGATCTGGAGGTTCAGGCCGAACTGGCCACCCTCGGGGCCGACCTGTCGGTGGTTGTGGCCTTCGGCCAGATCCTGCCGCCGGCGGTGCTGCAGCAGCCGCAGCTGGGCTGCTGGAACGGCCACGGCTCGCTGCTGCCCCGCTGGCGCGGCGCCGGCCCGATCCAGTGGTGCCTGCTGGAGGGCGACCGTGAAACCGGCGTGGGGATCATGGCCATGGAGGAAGGGCTGGACACCGGTCCGGTGCTGCTGGAGCGGCGGATTCCGATCGGCCTGCTGGAGAACGCCCATGAACTGGCGGCGCGGCTCAGCCAGCTCACGGCCGAGCTGCTGGTGGAAGCCCTGCCCTGCATCGAGGCGGCCGGACCGGGCCCGGAGGCGGAGCGGCTGGCGCGCCTCCGGGTGCGGCCCCAGCTCAGCGAGGGCATCACGGTGGCGCGGATGCTCACCAAGGACGACCACCGCCTGCGCTGGCAAGAGAGTGCCCTGGCCCTGCATCGCCGCGTGATGGGGCTCTATCCCGGCGCCTTCACCCACTGGCAGGGCAAGCGGCTCAAGGTGCTGGCCAGCGAGCCCCTGGTGCGCCGGCTGATCGATCAGCTGAGCCCCGAAGCCCAGGAGCTCTGCCGGCGCTGGGCAGCGGATGGGGGCGGCGGAACGGCGGGGGATGCCACGCCCCCCGGCACCGTGCTGGCAGTGGAGAACGGTGTGGGAATGCTTGTGTCCACGGGCGGCTGTCCGCTGCTGCTGCGGGCCGGCCAGCTGGAGGGCAAGGGGGCCGCATCCGGCCAGACCCTGGTACAGCAGCTGGGGACGGAGGCCGGGGATCGCCTCGGCGAGGCTTCGGAGTGGGACGCAGGCGTCGCTTGACGTTCTGTGTTGTCAGGGGGCCCCAACAGAAGCGGACCCTGCGGCGGGCTTAAACCGGAATCAGCCGTAGGGAATGGATGTTATGAGCAGGGACCTGTCCGTCGTGGGGGACGCAGGTAACGGGTGCCGGATCTACCGCGAGAGCACGGGGTGCTACGTGGTGGGCCATGGCCTCAACCAGGAGGGGGAGCCTGGGATCTGGGTGCGGGAAGCGACCCTGGCGGGGGCCTATGCCCGCTGCCAGAGGCTGGACGGCTGGAGGGACGTGCGTCCCGCCAACCGGGCAGCCCGCGGAGCCCGCAGCCTGGGCGCCGAAGCCAGCTGAGCCAGGGGCAGCGCCGCTGCTCACACCAGGGAGCGGCGGTGGCTGTCGTGCAGGCCTTCGAGCTGGGTGTAGACCGACACCAGCTGCTCACGGATCGGAGCGGTCTCGGAGATGCGATGCAGGGAGAGCAGCATCGATTCGATCTGGGCCTTGCAGTCGATCAGAACGCGGCACTCGGTGCTTCCGGGTTCGTAGGGCATGGAGTAATCAGAAGACAAACGTCTACGGCTGCCATCTGATCGCAGAACCCCGGATCGGATTGTCGTAACGACTGCGATTTTCGGCCCGCTTCCACTCCCGCCCCTCAACTCCCGCGCCGCGGTGGCCGCCGGCCCGGGCTCTCCGGTCGGCCGGAGCTGGAACGGCCTGGCGCGGCACGACCCGGGCCGGTGCGGGGGCGCCCCCCGGGGGCATTGGTGGCACCGCGGCGGCCTCCGGCGGGGCGACTGCCCCCCCGGCCGCGGCCGCCGCTGAGGTCGAGCGGGGGAGCCGAGAGCACCGTGGGCTCGAAACCCGGCACCTCCCGGCGGGGCAGGGGGGTGCCGATCAGCTTCTCGATCGCCCGCAGCAGCTCGTGTTCCTCCGCCGCCACCAGGGACACGGCATGGCCAGCATGGCCGGCCCGACCGGTGCGGCCAATGCGATGGACATAGTCCTCGGCCTGGTTGGGCAGATCGAGGTTCACCACATGGGGCAGCTGGTGGATGTCGATGCCGCGGGCCGCCAGGTCGGTGGCCACCAGCACCCGCAGCTCGCCGCTCTTGAAGCCCGCCAGCGCCCGGGTGCGGGCCCCCTGGCTCTTGTTGCCGTGGATCGCCGCCGCCGCCATGCCCTCCTGGGTGAGGCGGTCGGCGAGGCGGTTGGCGCCGTGCTTGGTGCGGGAGAACACCAGCACCTGCTGCCAGTCGTTGGAGGCGATCAGGTGGCAGAGCAGATCGGGCTTGCGGGCCATGTCACAGGGGTGGAGCACGTGCTCCACCGTGGTGGCGGTGCGGTTCTCCGGGGTGACCTGCAGCTGCACCGGGTTGTGGAGCAGCCCCGTGGCCAGCCGCCGGATCGAGGGATCGAAGGTGGCCGAGAACAGCAGGTTCTGCCGCTGGGGCGGCAGCAGGGCCAGGATCTTCTGAATGTCGCGGATGAAGCCCATGTCGAGCATGCGGTCGGCTTCATCGAGCACCAGGATCTCGACG
Organism: Synechococcus sp.; assembly: GCA_046081905.1. Taxonomy (GTDB): domain Bacteria; phylum Cyanobacteriota; class Cyanobacteriia; order PCC-6307; family Cyanobiaceae; genus CBW1002. The sequence continues at coordinate 4,765 of JBJTWS010000246.1, forward strand.
CGATCCAGCCGCACCGCCCGCTGCTGCTGCAGGTCCAGCAGGCGGCCGGGGGTGGCCACCAGCACGTCGGTGCCCCGCTGCAGGCGGGAGATCTGAGGGTTCACCTTCACGCCGCCGAACACCACGTCCGAGCGGAGATCGAGGTAGCGCCCGTAGGCGGTGACGCTCTCGGCCACCTGGGCGGCGAGTTCCCGCGTGGGGGTGAGCACGAGGGCGCGCACCACGCCGGAGCGGGCGTGGGGGCCATGGCGCAGCCGCTCCAGCATCGGCAGGGTAAAGCCGGCGGTCTTGCCCGTGCCGGTCTGGGCGGCGGCCATCACATCCCGGCCGCTGAGCACGGCGGGGATGCAGTCGCGCTGGATCGGGGAGGGCACGCGATACCCCTTGTCGGCCACGGCCTTGAGCAGGGGCTCGCCCAGCCCGAGGGAGGCGAAGTCCATGGGGGGCAGGTCGCCGGAGGCGGTGGGGCCGAGGTCGCCGGAGGCGGTGGGGGGGCGCTGCAGGGGGGATCCAGCCGGGGTCCTTCACCCTAGGGGGTGAGGCTGGAGCGGCTGCCCCCCGGAAGGACCGGGCTCAGAGATAAAGCTGGCGGGCCTGCTCCAGGGTGGCGAGCAAGTCGCCGTCGCCCAGGTCGAGGGCCTCCCGCCAGCCGACCTGCCGCAGCCAGGCCCGCACCCGCTCCGGATCCAGTACGCCGGCGCCGCGATCGCTGAGCCCCTCGGCAGCGCTGCGCCCTTCGGGCTCGAGGCGCAGATCGGTAAAGAAGCCCTCCTGGGCCGCCAGCACGCGGAACTTGAGGAACTCCAGCAGCCGGGAGCGCAGCACGGCGGGCTGGATCAGGCGGCAGCGGCGCGGATCCACCCCCAGCTCCAGCACCGCCCCGGCCTGCAGCTCCGGGATCCAGGGGGCGAGCAGCTCCAGCACGCCGGGCCGTTGCCAGTGGCGCTGCTTGGTTTCGGGATGGGGGTAGTACACCAGCGCCCCTACTGGGTCCATGGCCGGAGAGGGCCGCAGCAGCACCTTCCAGAAGGAGAAAGTCTCGGGAGGGTGCCGCTCGGTCCAGCTCAGGTGGTCGACCCGCCGGTCCGGCTCCCGCAGCCGCCACTCCCCCGGTGCGAAATCGAGGTTGAGGGTGCCGGGATGGAATCCCGAGAGATCCACCCCTAGGGCCGCGAAGTGGGGGGTCTGCAGGGCGATCGTGCCGGCGGGGTAGGGGCTGTCCGGCGCCCGGCCGGAGGCCACCCCATGGCCCTGGCGCAGCACACCGCGGTGCCAGCGGCAGGCCGGCTCAGGCGGCGGCGTAGTGGGCACAGCGTTCGCAGGGGCCATCGGGGAGCACGGCACAGCGCAACAGGGGGCTGCGGGCATTGAAGCGGCAGGAGGGATCGCCGATCACCCAGCGGCCCTGCCACCAGCGGGCATCGGCCGGGCGCCGCTGCGCCTTCACCTGCAGGGCCACCGAAGCCAGCTCATAGCGGCCGTCCCGGAGGCGGTAGCGATGGCGCCGCTGCAGCACCAGGAAGGAGGCCTCCCCGAGGGTGATCCAGCGGCCGGGCTGGGGCACGTCCCCCAGGTCCGCCACCTCGAGGCGATCCAGCAGCCGGTCGCTGTCGATCTGGCGGAGCTCCACCGAAAGCACCATGGCGCGCTCAGCCCTGGGGCGCGCTGGGGCGGCGCTCCGAGAAGCCCCAGGCGAACAGCAGGCCCACCACCACCAGCAGGCTCCACTCCGGCAGCTCCAGCTGGGGCAGCACCAGCCGCAGCAGCAGGCGGATGCCCACCAGACCCACGGCGAGGTAGCCGGCGGTTTCGAGGTGGCGGAACACCGCCAGCCAGCGGATGAACAGCTCCGCCGTGAGCCGCAGGGCGATCACCCCCAGAACCCCACCCAGCATCACCAGCCAGAGGCGATCGCTCACCGCCACCGCCGCGGCCACGCTGTCGAGCGAGAAGGCCAGATCGGTGAGGGCCAGGGTGGCCACCACCGAACCCAGGGTGCCCGGGTGGCCGTGGTGGGCCTGGCCCCCCTCCGCCGCCTCGCCCGCCTCGGTGTCGCCGTCGCCGTTGCCGCCGCCGAGCAGCTGGCTGCCGCTCAGCCAGAGCAGATAGCCGGAGGCCAGCAGCTGCAGCGGCCAGAAATCCAGCACCCACTCGGCGGCGGCGATCAGGCCGAGGCGGAACACCAGGGCCAGCAGCAGGCCGAGGTTGAGGGCCTTCTCCTGGCCGGCCCGATCGTCGATGCGGCGGGCGATCGCGGCCAGGGCGATGGCGTTGTCGGCCGAGAGCACCGCCTCCAGGGCCAGCAGCAGGGGCAGCAGAAGCAGCAGTTCCCCCCACTGGTCAGCGGAGAGCAGCAGGGGGGTGAGGGAGGGGATCGACTCCGCTTCCATTGCGCTTCCGGGCGACCGCAGCGGGGTCCAAAGGGGCACTCTAGGAACGTGCCTTCCGGGTTCCGCCGCGATGCTCTACGAGGTCCAGCTGGTCCACGCCGAGCCGGGGGCGCGGGTGGTGCGGATCTCCGCCAGCGTGGATGGGGCCGTGGTGGAGAGCGCCCTGGGGGAGGGCGCCACGGCCGAGGAGGCGGAGGACCGGGCCCGCCGCCGGCTGCAGGCCGCCCTGGAGAGCGAGCCGCCGCCCGGCCGGGGAGCGGCCGCAGCGGCCCTGCCACCGCGGCCGCTGCGGGAACCGGTGCTCCGTCCGGGGAGAAGGGAGCCCGGGCCGCCCCCGGCGGTCGAGCCCCCGGCAGCCATGGCCGAGGAGCTTCAGCCCATGGCGGAGACGCCGGCTGGGATGCCCGCTGGGATGCCCGCTGCGCTGGAGGCCGAACCGGCACCGGATCCGGAGGACTGGAGCGCGGAACTGGCCCAGCTGGATCTGGCCCTGGATCGGCTCGGCTGGCGGCGGGAGCAGGAATCCCTCTATCTGGAGCGGGCCTTCGGGCACCCCAGCCGCAGCCGGCTCACCACCTACGCCGACCTGGTGGCCTACCTGCGTGCGGTGGAGAGCTTTTCCTCCCCCTGCGATCCCGCCAGCGCGCCGCTGCCGCTGCGGCGGCGGGACCTGCTCAGCCAGAGCGATGCCCTGCTGACGCAGCTGGGCTGGGGGGCCTCGGAGGGGCGCCGCTTCCTGGAGGAGCACTTCAGCCGCTCCAGCCGCCAGCAGCTCAGCGACGAGGATCTGCTGCGCTTCAACATGCTGCTCGAAAGCGCCCTGCTGGCCGCGGCAGCACCGGGCGGCGGGAGCTAGGCCGCCAGGCCTGCCAGGAGCTCGCTGGGGTGGAGCGGCTTGCTGAAGCGATTGCCCTGGCCAAGACCGCAACCCATCCGCAGCAGGTCCTTCTCCTGGGCAGCGGTCTCGATACCCTCAGCCACCACCTCCAGCTCAAGCTCACGGGCCAGCTGGAGCACCGCGGCGATCAGGGCGTGGCGGCGCCGGTCCTCGAGCATGGTGGCGGTGAAGCTGCGGTCGATCTTGAGGCCGTCGATCGGGAGTTCCGCCAGCCAGGTGAGGCTGGAGTAGCCCACGCCGAAATCATCGAGCATCACCCGGAATCCGGCAGCCCGCAGGGCGGTGAGCTCGTTCCGGATGCGCTCGGGCTGGTCGATCAGCACCGTCTCCGTCACTTCCACGGTGAACAGGTGGGGCGGACATCCGTAGCGACGGGCGGCGGCGATCAGGTCCTCGGACAGAAAGCGGCTGGCCAGCTGCGGGGCGGCAAAGTTCACGGCCAGCCCGAGGCCCCTCTCCAGCAGCCCGCAGTCGCGGGCGCTGCGGAGCCCCTGCTCCACCACCAGCTGGCCCAGGGGCTGAATCAGGCCGGAGGACTCGGCCACCTGGATGAATTCTATGGGAGGGATGGGCCCGCCCTGGCGGTCGCGGGGACGGGCCAGGGCCTCGTACCCCACCACCAGCCCCGACTCGAGGGACACCACGGGCTGGAAGTGCATGGGCAGGATCTGACGCCGCAGGGCCTCCTCCAGGCCGCGCCGGATCTCCAGCCGCCGCTGCAGGCGCTCGGCTATCTGCGCATCGAACACCACGATCTGGCGTCCCACCCGCCGCTTGGCCTCGTACATCGCCAGGTCGGCGTCGTGAAGGAGGCGGTCGGCGCTCATGCCGCCGCCGCTGGCCAGGGAGATGCCCACGCTCACCTGGGGCACGATCGTGAAGGGCGTGTCGGCCTGGGCGGGCATCCAGGGCTGGCCGACGCCGTGCTGCAGGCGTTCGGCGATCTGCAGCGCATCCTCGGGGGATCCCAGATCGGTGCAGAGCATCACGAACTCATCACCCCCCAGCCGGGCCAGCACGTCCTTCGGCCGCAGCACCTGCTTCATACGCTGGGCCAGCTCGATCAGCAGCTGATCCCCCACCCGATGCCCGTAGGTGTCGTTGACCTCCTTGAAGCGGTTGAGATCGCAGAACAGCACCGCCATCCAGCCGGAGTGGTGCTCGAGGCTCTCGAGGGCATCCTGGATGGCGACCGAGAGGCCGCGGCGGTTGGGCAGTCCGGTCACCGGACAGGTTTGAACCTGCTGCGCCAGGGCCAGCTGCTGATCCATCAGATCCTGGGAGCGGCGGCGCAGTTCCTCGAGCGACACCCGATCGCTCACGTCGTGGAAGGTGAAGACATAGGGAGCGAGCTGCTCCTGCCGAACGGGCCGCCAGCGAATGTCCACCACCTGCAGCGGCTCCCGGGTGAGCACCGTGGTGACCATCCCTCCCCCCGCTTGCTCGGCCAGCAGCCGATCCAGACGCAGGCGGGGATCGGCGCCGAGGGCGTCCTGCAGCAGGGTCACCAGAGGCTGGCCGAGCATCAGCAGCCGCGCCCGCCCGATCAACCGCTCGAAGGCGGCATTGCACCAGAGCAGCTGGCCGGCGGCATCGGTGATCGCCAGACCTTCGTGGATCTCGGCGAGCGCCATCTCCCGCCGGGCCAGGCTGCGGCGCAACTCCAGCACGATCCCGGATTCGCTGCTCATGGGTCCGTGGGGGTGTCCGCGGGCAGGGGGGTGAGCGTCGCCCCGAACCGCCAGCCGTCCTCGCCCTTCTCGGCCACGATGAAGTGTTCGGAGACGATCTCGCGGCCATCGGCGCAGAGCGTCTTCAACCGCAAGGGGTGGGCCAGAATCGTGGACTGTTCGGTGGCCTGGAACCGGGAGAACCCGAACTGGTGCGACATCCGGAAGGCATCCGGCAGGATCAGCCCGATCGGTTCACCGATCAGCTGCTCGGGAGTCCACCCGTAGACGTGGGCAAAGGCGTCGTTGAACCGCACGACGGTGCCGAGCGAATCGGCCAGCACCAAGGGAAGGTTGGAGGATTCGAGCTCCTCGATCGTGGGGGGGTCGCCGGGGGTTGTCGTCATCAGGGGAGGCGGGAGGAGGGCCGCACAGGCGCGCAGCGTGGCCATTTTCCTCCGCCGTGCGGCCAGCCCAGGCGCCACAAGGCACCCGGACCAAACAGAGAAGCGGGCACGGCGGTCGCCCCCGAAACGATTTAAATTGGAACACCCCATTTAGGACGAAACTCTCGAGGGCCCCGCCCGGGGCGCTCCGCCCCGGCAGACGCCAGACGGCGGCACTCAGGAGGCCAGGCGGCAGTGAAAGCGCACCAGCTCCTCTCCGAGTTCGAGCTGGTGCTGGTTGGCATAGGCCTCCCGCTCCAGTTCCACTTCGGTGGGGGAAGCGGCCGCGTAGATGGGCTCTTCCAGGTGGCGCTCCAGCCCGGGCTCCAGCACGGTGGAGAGGCCCAGGGGGCGTGGCGAAGCCCGCAGGCCGCCCTGGCGGCAGCTCTGGGCCACGTGGATCGCTTCGTGGTTGAGCACCTTGGCGAATTCCACACTGCCCTTCTCCACCACGTCGGGGCGGATGCGCAGCGTGCCGGCCGAGGGGTCCCATTCGCCCGCGGCGCCCTGCTTGCGGGGGCGGGCCAGCTCGATCCGCACCCGGGCTGCCTCGAGGACATCGAGCAGGGACACGATCGCCGTGCGCTCCCGCGAAAAGGAGGGAGGATTGGCGATCAGATCCCGGATCTCTTCCACGCTGAGCTCGGGATCCCCCTGCCGCCGCTTGTAGAGGTAGCGGGTGCCGCCATCGGGGAGCACCTCCGCCCGCGGGATCCATTCCTGATCCGCCCGCTCCAGCTCATCCATCAGCTGGGCGCGCACCCCGGGATCCAGCCCGGCCGGGCCCTGGTCCGGCGGGGCCTGCAGCGCCGCCATGGTGGGGGGGGCGCCGCCTCTGCCGGCCCCGGCGCCCGGGGCCAAGCCCCCCAGCAGCCGGGGCACGGCCCACCAGCCCAACCCCAGCAGCACCAGC
>JBJTWS010000247.1:0-7594 GCA_046081905.1 Synechococcus sp.
GATGGACGGCGCCATCCTGGTGGTGGCCGCCACCGACGGCCCCATGGCCCAGACCAAGGAGCACATCCTCCTGGCCAAGCAGGTGGGCGTTCCCGCCCTGGTGGTGTTCCTCAACAAGAAGGACATGGTCGACGACGAGGAAATCCTCGAGCTCGTCGAACTGGAAATGCGTGAGCTGCTCAGCAGCTACGACTTCCCCGGCGATGACATCCCCGTGGTGGCCGGCTCCGCCCTCAAGGCGCTCGAGTACATCCAGGCCGGCAACAAGGCCGAGCGCGGCGAAGATGAGTGGGTCGACAAGATCCTCGACCTCATGGATGCCGTGGACGAGGCCATCCCCGAGCCCGAGCGCGAGATCGATAAGCCCTTCCTGATGGCCGTCGAAGACGTGTTCTCCATCACCGGCCGCGGCACCGTGGCCACCGGCCGGATCGAGCGCGGCAAGGTGAAGGTGGGTGAAACCGTGCAGATCGTGGGCATCAAGGACACCCGCGAAACCACCGTCACCGGCGTGGAAATGTTCCGCAAGCTGCTCGATGAGGGCATGGCCGGCGACAACGTGGGTCTGCTGCTGCGCGGCATCCAGAAGGAGGACATCGAGCGCGGCATGGTGCTCGTGAAGCCCAACTCGATCAAGCCCCACACCAAGTTCGAGGGTGAGGTGTATGTGCTCAAGAAGGAAGAGGGCGGCCGCCACACCCCCTTCTTTGCCGGCTACCGGCCGCAGTTCTACATCCGCACCACGGACGTGACCGGCCAGATCACCGCCTTCACCTCCGACGAAGGCGAGAACGTGGAAATGGTGATGCCCGGCGACCGCATCAAGATGAGCGCTGAGCTGATCTGCCCGGTGGCCATCGAGCAGGGCATGCGCTTCGCCATCCGCGAGGGCGGCCGCACCATCGGTGCCGGCGTGGTTTCCAAGATCGTCGAGTGAGCCCGGCCAAGGCCGCTCCCTCCCTGATCTAGGGTGAATCGGGCGGGGCCCTGTGCCCCGCCCTTCCCGTGCACATCGACAATCCAAGTCCCTGCACCGACCTTGTCCGGTCGGTCGTTCTGCGCTCCTCTCCATGTCCACCGCCATCGCCCAGCAGAAGATCCGCATCCGCCTGAAGGCGTTTGATCGCCGCATGCTGGATCTGTCCTGCGAAAAGATCATCGAAACCGCCGATCACACCGCTGCCACGGCCATCGGCCCCATCCCCCTGCCCACGAAGCGCAAGATCTACTGCGTGCTGCGCTCGCCCCACGTGGACAAGGATTCGCGGGAGCACTTCGAAACCCGCACCCACCGCCGCATCATCGATATTTACAGCCCCTCCTCCAAGACCATCGACGCCCTGATGAAGCTGGATCTGCCCAGTGGTGTCGATATCGAAGTGAAGCTCTGAGCCCCGGCGGAGCCCTGGAGGGCTCCCCTTCCGTTCAGCTTCCGCCCCACCCCTGTCGCCGTTGATCCGGTGGCGGGGGTGTTCTTTCTAGGATCAACCATTCCCGGACTGCCCGTTGCAACCAGCCCCCCCGTTCCCTGCGAGTTCCGACGCGGCCGCGCCCGTCTGTCCCCCCGTCCGCTGCTCGCATGGCCACGACTGACGCCATGGGCAGCGACACGACGATCCGGGAGCTTCCCCTGTTCCCCCTGCCCGATGTGGTGCTCTTCCCGCAGGAGGTGCTGCCGCTCCACATCTTCGAGCCCCGCTACCGCATGATGCTGCGCACCGTGCTGGCGGAGGATCGGCGCTTCGGTGTGGTGCGCTGGGATCCGCAGGAGCAACGCATGGCCGCCGTGGGCTGCTGCGCCGAGATCCTCCACTGCCAGACCGAGCCCGACGACCGCAGCAACATCGTGACCCTGGGGCAGCAGCGCTTCCGGGTGCTCGAGATCGTGCGCGAAACCCCCTTCCGGGTGGGCCTGGTGAGCTGGATCGAAGATGAGGTGCCCGGCGATCACGACGATCTGCAGAGCCTCACCCAGGAGGTGACCCGGGCCCTGCGGGATGTGGTGGAACTCACCGGCAAGCTGGTGGGCAAGCCGGCGCACCTGCCGAGCGACCTGCCCGACCTGCCGCGGGAACTCTCCTTCTGGATCGGCTCCCATCTGGGGGGTCCGGTGGCGGATGAACAGCAGGCCCTGCTGGAACTCACCGACACCGGAGATCGGCTGCGGCAGGAGTACGAGCTCCTCGACCAGACCCGCCGCCAGCTGGCGGCCCGCACCGTGCTGATGGACACCTTCCGCGACCTCGGCGAGGGGAACGCGGATGGGGAGGAACCGGGCGGCAGCACGTCCCGCAGCGGCGGCTGAGGCGACCATGCCCCTTCCTTCCCTGCCCCTGCTGGGGATCGGCCTGCTGGCGGGCGGTACCGCCGCGGGCCTGTGGCTGTGGCAGCGCCAGCGCCGCAGCTTCGAGAGCACCGCCACGGTGGCGGCCGCCTACGACCGCTGGACCCAGGACCAGTTGCTGGAGCGCCTCTGGGGCGACCACGTGCACCTAGGTTGGTACGGCGACCCCGTTGTGTGGCGCGACTTCCGCGCCGCCAAGGTCGACTTCGTGCACGAGCTGGTGCGCTGGAGTGGCCTCGGCCAGCTCCCTCCCGGCACCCCTGTGCTGGATGTGGGCTGCGGCATCGGCGGCAGCGCCCGCATCCTGGCCCGCGACTACGGCTTCGACGTGCTGGGGATCAGCATCAGCCCCGCCCAGGTGGAGCGGGCGCGGGCCCTCACCCCGGAGGGGCTCTCCTGCCGGTTCGCGGTGATGGATGCCCTGGCGCTCGAGCTCGAGCCGGAGAGTTTCGCTGCGGTGTGGAGCGTGGAGGCCGGCCCCCACATGCCCGACAAGCAGCGCTACGCCGATGAGCTGCTGCGGGTGCTGCGGCCCGGCGGGACGCTTGCCGTGGCGGACTGGAACCGCCGCGATCCGGCGGACGGACCGCCGAACCGGATCGAGCGCTGGGTGCTGCGCCAGCTGCTGGAGCAGTGGGCCCATCCCGAATTCGCCAGCATCTGTTCCCTGCAGCGCAACCTTGAGCAGAGCCCCTGGGGCCTGGGTATCGAGGTGAGCACCGGCGACTGGAGCCGCCAGACCCAACCCTCCTGGCTGGAATCGATCCTGGAGGGAGCCCGGCGACCGGGCGCGGTGCTGGGCCTCGGGCCTGGGGCGCTCTGGGCAGGGCTGCGGGAAACCCCCACCCTGCTGCTGATGGACTGGGCCTTCCGCACCGGGCTGATGCAATTCGGTGTGTTCCGCGGCCGCAAGGGCGGCGCTGGAGCCTCCTAACCCTCCTCGGCGAGGTTGGTGATCGGGTAGGCGCCGAACAGCACCAGGTGCTCACAGAGGGGCCGCAGCCCCTCCAGGGCCCGCTCCAGGCGCTCCCCAGCCTCCTCCTGCTGGGCGGAGGCGAACTCCAGGTCCACGAAGAAGATGTATTCGCCCATCTCCCGCTTGGAGGGGCGCGATTCGATCCGGCTCATGTTCAGGCCTTCGGCCGCGAAGCAGCGCAGCGCCTCCAGCAGGGCCCCCGGAGCGTTGGCGTGGAGCGAGAAGGCCAGGCTGGCCAGGGCGCCGTGGCGCTCCCGGGGCCCCCGCCGCAGCAGCAGGAAGCGGGTGCAGTTGCCGGCTACGTCGTTGATCGGATAGTCGAGCACCTGCAGGCCATGCTCCTGGGCCGCCTCGCGGGAGGCGATGGCGGCGCGGAAGCGGCTGCCGGCCACCAGGCGCGCCGCTTCGGCGGTGGAGCTGGTGGGCAGCTGCAGCGCCTCCGGCAGGTGCCGGGCCAGCCACTGGCCGCACTGGGCGAGGGCCTGGGGATGGGAAAGCACCTCGCTGATGTCCTCGAGGCGGCCGCTGCCCAGCAGGGCATGGCGGATGGGCAGCACGAGGGCGCGGGCGATGGCCAGGTCGGTGTGCTCCCAGAGGGCATCGAGGCAGGTGGTGACGCCGCCCTCCACCGAGTTCTCCACCGGCACCACCGCCGCGTCGCAGGAGCCGCTTGCGAGGGCCTGCACCACCGCCCGGATGCCGCCCTGGGGCAGCAGCTGGGGATCGGCCACGCCCTCCAACTCCGCCAGATGCCGGGCCGCCTGTTCTCCGTAGGTGCCGTTCGGGCCAAGGAAGGCAAGGCGCATGGGCTTGGGGGCAGCAGACGATGGGCCGATAGGATCATGCCGCGTCGGCCCACCGGGCATGCCCCTGGCCTTCGGTGCCAGCCAATCGCTGCGGCTGCCCCTGAAGCCCGAGGAGGGCGACCGGATCGATCGTCTCGCGGCCTACCTCGACGACGAGGAGCGGGTGATCGGAGCCCTGCTGGATCCGAGCCAGCTCGCCCCCCTCGGACCGGGGCGCTACCGCTACACCGTGACCCGGCTGCAGGTGTTCCAGCTGCAGATCCAACCGGTGGTGGAACTCGAGGCCCGCCGTCAGCCCGGCCGGATCGAGCTGGAGGCCCTCCACTGCGAACTGGAGGGACTGGGCCTGGTAAACGACTTCCAGCTGCGGCTGCACTCCTGGCTGGAGGCGGCAGACACGGGCCTGGGAGGGGAAGCCCGCCTGGAGGTGGAGGTGAGCCAGCCGCCGCTGCTGAAGCTGATTCCCCCGAAGGTGCTGGAGGCCACCGGCCAGTCGGTGCTGAGCGGCATCCTGCTGGGGATCAAGACCCGGGTGGGGCAACAGCTGGTGGGGGATTTCCGCCGCTGGTGCGCCGGCCACTGAGACCGCCGCCCCGCAGAAAACTTTGGCGGTGGAGCGGTGTGGGCCCCCACCGCTCCAGGGCCTGGCGGTGGGCCTGGGTGCCATAGCCCCGGTGCCGCTCGAGCCCATAGCCGGGGAAGCGCAGCGCCAGCCGCTCCAGCAGGGCATCGCGGGCCTGCTTGGCCAGCACGCTGGCCGCCGCGATCGCCGGGCAGAGGGAATCACCGCCCACCAGCGACTGCTGGGGCCCGGCCCAGCCCCGCAGGGGCAGGTTGCCATCCACCAGCACCAGGGCGGGCGGCTGGGGCAGCCGCTGGAGGGCCCGCCGCATGGCCAACTCGGTGGCGGCGCGGATGCCGCAGCGATCGATCTCGGCCGCACTGGCCTGGCCCAGCGCCCAGGCGAGGGACTCCGCCTCGATCTGCGGCACCAGGGCGGCCCGCCGCCGGGCGGTGAGCTTCTTGCTGTCGGTGAGGCCGGCCTGGTGGAGCCGCTCGGCGCCTGCCGCCGGCAGCACCACGGCGGCGGCGAACACCGGCCCGAACAGGCAGCCGCGGCCCACCTCATCCACACCGGCGCAGCGGCGAGGATCGACGCGGCGCCAGTCGAGCGGGGAGGCTGAGGCCGCCATGGGGTGCCCGGCAGGCCGCCGGCTCAGACGGTGGCCGAGGAACGGCGGCGGCGGCGGCGGGGTTCGCCGGAATCCTCCGGCTCGGGCTCCGGCTCCGACTGCGACTCCACAGCGAGCGGCGGCAGGGAGATCGGCACCACCACCAGTCCCTCGGCGGGGGCCCGATCGACCGGTGGTGCGGCCGAGCTGCGGCTGCGGCGGGAGGGGGAGGAGGAGCGGCTGGAGACGGTGACCGTCATCACCTCCTCCGGCGCGAGATCCAGCGGCAGGGGGGTGATGGCAACCGGAGCGGGACCACTGGGGAAGGGCTCGGCGGAGGGAGGGGCGGTGCCCTCCGGTCCAGGCCGCCCGTTGCCGTTGCCCTCGCCGCCGCGACCTCGGCGTCGGCGGCGGGGGCCGGCGGCGGCCAGCTGCTGGCGGGTCTCCTCCAGCACGGCCTCGGGATCCACCCCGGGCCGGGCGATCCGCACCACCACGTTCTCGGAGGGGGGCGGCGCATCGAGCAGCAGGGCCGGATTGAGGCCCATCCAGCCGAAGACCTCCTCCTGCTCCGGCTCCATCGGCACCACCACCACCTGGGGCTCCTGCCGGCGGGATCCTGCCTCCTGTGAGGAGGACAGCTCGGGGGCGGAGCCGGAGAGGCCCTCCACCGGTTCGGCGGGAGCCACGGCCGGGGAGGCGTATGGGCTCTCGGCGAGCTCGCCGGAGCCACCACGGCCCCCACGGCCGCCGCGGCGGCGGCGACCGCCACTGGCCGACCCCTCGCCGGTGGAGGGGCTGGCCACCTCGGCCCGGGCCGAAGCGGCGGAGCGCACCAGGCCGGACACGGTGGCCAGCGGCTGCAGCGTGTCGCGGCCGGGCAGCACGGCCACGTGGCCGAGGCCTCCGCAGCTCGGGCAGGCCCGCCCGAACAGCTCATAGAGGTTCTGGCCCTGCCGCTTGCGGGTGAGCTCCACCAGGCCGAGCTCGGTGAGCTGCGCGATCTGGGGCCGGGCGGAATCGTTGCGCACCGCCTCGGTGAAATGCTCGAGCAGCTGCAGCTGGTCGCGGCGGGAATCCATGTCGATGAAATCGACGATCACCACCCCACCGATGTTGCGCAGCTTCAGCTGACGGGCGATCTCCACCGCCGCCTCGCAGTTGGTCCAGAGCACCGTTTCGCGGGCATTGGCCGAGCGGGTGAAGGAGCCCGAGTTCACGTCGATCACCGTGAGGGCCTCGGTGGGCTCGATGATCACGTAGCCGCCGGAGGGAAGATCCACCCGCGGCTTGAGCGCATCGCGGATCGCCGCATGGACGCGGTAGTGCTCCAGGATGTCGCTGGGCTCCTGGTGGCACTCCACCAGCAGGTTGCCGGGATCGGCCCCCAGGAAGGCATGGACCCGCTCCACGGCGCCGGGGGTATCGACCACCACCCGCAGCACCTCGGGGGAGTAGAGGTCGCGCAGCACCCGGTGGACGAAGTCCTCGTCGCGGTTGAGCAGGCTGGGCGGGCTGGCGGTCTCGGCGGCCTGCTGGATCGCCTCCCACTGCTTCAGCAGGGTTTCGAGATCGTCGATCAGCAGGTCTTCGCCGATGCCTTCGGCCTCGGTGCGGATCAGCAGGCCGGCGCCGGGGGGCTTGATCAGCACGCCGAGGGCCCGCAGGCGGTTGCGCTCGTTCTCGCCGTTGATCCGGCGGGAGATGTTCACCCCCTGGCCGTGGGGCTGCAGCACCAGGAAGCGGCCCGGCAGGGTGAGGTTGCCGGTGAGGCGGGGCCCCTTGGTGCCGGTGGGCTCCTTCATCACCTGCACGAGCACCTTCTGGCGCGGCTCGAGCAGTTCGGTGATGCCGGCGGCCCCCTTGCGCAGCCTCAGGGGGCCGAGGTCGGTGACGTGGATGAAGCCGTTCTTCTCGCTTTCCCCGATGTTCACGAAGGCTGCATCGATGCCCGGCAGCACGTTCTCCACGGTGCCGAGGTACACATCACCGATCTGGTAGCGGCCCTGGGCCACCACCAATTCATCGACACGCTCATCGTTGAGAACCGCGGCGATCCGCAGCTGCTCGGCAATGACGATCTGCTGGGGCATGTTGAAGGAATTCTGGGCTCCGGAGAGCACCACCAAGGGTGGAGCCACCCGCCCCTCCGGAAGGCCGCAGGGCGATGGCACGTGCATCCGCACGGCGGGGGAGCTGTCAGCGGGACGGCGTGACTGCAGCAGGCCCCGATAGAAAGGTTTGACGCAGACGCACTGCGCCAGACGAGCCGCAGGGGAACGTCCGAGAAGGGGGG
>JBJTWS010000248.1:0-9046 GCA_046081905.1 Synechococcus sp.
CAATTCGCCGCTCTGGGGCAGCAGCACCCTGGTGCTGCCGTAGGGCGTGCGCAGCAGTACCCGCCCCTCCGCAGCAGGGGCCACGGCGGTGCCGATCCAGCCGCCGCCCTCGGGCTCCAGCAGCGCCGCCGCCAACTCAGCCGCGCCAGCAGGCACCACGGCGAGGAAACGCCCCTCGTTGGCGAGGTGCACCGGCTCAAAACCGAGCAGGTCGCAGCAGCGGGCCACCGGCTCGATCACCGGCAGGCGTTCCTCCTCGACCCGGAAGCTCACCTCCGCCGCCACGGCCAGTTCCTGCAGTGCACTGGCCAGCCCGCCGCGGGTGAGGTCGCGGAGACAGTGGATCTCCACCCCCTGCTCGAGCAAGCGCGCCACCTGGGGCCAGAGGGGGGCACAGTCGCTGCGCACCGGCGGCTCGAGCCGCAGGCCATGGCGGGCGGCCAGGATCGCCACGCCATGGCGGCCGAGATCGCCGCTCACCAGCAGCCGATCACCCGGGCGGATCCGGGAGGGATGGATCGGCGCGGGAGCCACCACCTCGCCGATGCCGCTGGTGGTGATGAACATCCCATCGGCCTTGCCCCGTTCCACCACCTTGGTATCGCCGGCCGCGATGGTGACGCCGCAGGCGTGGCAGGCCTGGAGCATCGACGCCACCAAGCGACGCAGCAGGGGAAGCGGAAGCCCCTCCTCAAGGATCAGCGCCACGCTGAGGTGCCGCGGCCGCGCACCGGCCATGGCCAGGTCATTGGCGGTGCCGGTGATCGCCAGGCTGCCGATGGAGCCTCCCGGAAACTCCAGGGGCTGCACCACGTAGCCGTCGGTGCTGAACGCCAGCCGTCCGGAAGGAAACTCCAGGCAGGCCGCGTCATGCAGCAGGAGCTGCGGATCGGGGTAAAGACGACGGAACTCGCTGTCGATCAGCTGCTGCATGAGGCTGCCGCCGCCGCCATGGGCGAGCCGGATGCGGGTCGGCTCCTGCTCCCCCACCCGTCAGACCTCCGCGAAGGGGCGGCCGCCTCGGTAGCGGTGGTAGGCGGCGCAGGCCCCCTCGCTCGACACCATCGGTGCGCCCAGGGGGTGCTCGGGGGTGCAGGCCCCGCCGAAGGCGGGACAGTCGCAGGGGCGCCGCAGGCCCCGCAGGATCTCGCCGCTGAGGCACACCGCCTCTCGAGACGGATCCGCCGCCGTCTCGGCATCCGGAAGGGGTAAGGGCACCGCCAGGGCGTCGTAGGGGGGACGCAGGGTCAGGCCGCCGGCCGGGATCCGGCCGAGGCCGCGCCAGGGCTGATCCACCACCGCGAACACCCGCTCGATCCAGGCCCGAGCCTCGGGATTGCCCTGGGGCCGCACCACGGCGCCGTAGGCGTTCACCACTTCAGCCCGACCGCCTTCGAGCAGCTCCACGCAGCGCAGCACCCCCTCCAGCAGCTCCACCGGCTCGAAGCCGCTCACCACCACCGGCACCCCATGGCGGTGCACCAGCCCCTCCAGTTCGCCCAGGCCCATCACCGCCCCCACGTGGCCGGCCGCGAGAAAACCCTGCACCTGCCCTTCGGGCTCCGCCAGGATCGCTTCCATGGCGGGCACCACCCGCACATGGGCCGTGAGCAGCGCCAGGTTGGCGAGGCCCAAGGCATGGGCCTGGTGGGCCAGCACCGCCGTGGCGGGGGCCGTGGTCTCGAAGCCCACCGCCAGGAACACCACCTGCCGCTCCGGGTGCGCGCGGGCCAGGGTGATCGCCTCCAGCGGACTGGTGAGCAGCCGCACGTCGCCGCCCGCGGCCCGTGCCCCCAGCAGGTCGTCGCCGCTGCGGCTCCCCGGCACCCGCAGCATGTCGCCGTAGGAGCAGAGGATCACCTCGGGCCGCCGCGTCAGGGCCAGGGCGGCATCGAGGCAGACCGCCGGGGTGACGCACACCGGGCAACCGGGCCCGTGGATCAGCCGCAGCCCCGGCGGCAGCAGCTGATCGAGCCCCCAGCGCACGATCGCGTGGGTCTGGCCGCCACAGACCTCCATCAGGGTCCAGGGGCGGGTCACCGTGGCCGCCAGCCGCTCGGCGAGGGCCCGCACCACGGCACCCTCGCGGCTGCCGGCCCTCGCGGCGGAGACGCTCACCAGGGGCCCGGGGCGCCGGCGGCCTGGAAGGGGCGGAAGGTCTGCACCGCCTGCAGGTACTGGGCCCGCTCGTACTCGCTCGGATCGGGGCAGCGGCTCTGGCCCATGCAGCCGATCAGCTCCTTCACCGCCGGGTGATCGTGCTGGCCCATCCAGTAGCGCAGCTCCTCCTCCAGTCCCGCCAGCCGCTGCGGGCCATGGCGCAGCAGGGCCCCCACCACCTGAACGGCCCGGGCGCCGGCCATCAGCAGCCGCACGGCATCGGTGCCGCGGTGCACGCCGCCGCTGGCGGCCAGATCCAGCGGCTCACGACCCTCCAGCAGGGCGATCCAACGCAGCGGCAGCCGCAGGTCGTGGGGGGTGGAAAGCAGCAGGTTGGGCCGCACCGTGAGGGTCTCGATGTCGATGTCCGGCTGGTAGAAGCGGTTGAACAGCACCAGGCCATCGGCGCCGGCCTCGGCCAGGCGGTGGGCCAGGGCCGCCAGGTTGGTGAAGAACGGGCTCAGCTTCACCGCCAGGGGCAGCCGCACCTCGCTGCGCACCTCCCGGACGATCTCCTCCACCTCCGCCTCGATCGCGGCGCTGGAGAGCAGCGGATCGGTGGAGAGGAAGTAGATGTTCAGCTCGATCGCCGCGGCCCCGGCAGCCTCCATCCGCCTGGCCGTCTCCAGCCAGCAGCCGGGATGACTGCCGTTGAGGCTGGCGATCACCGGCACCGAGAGGTGCTGACAGGCCCACTCGAGGTGGGAGAGGTAGAGGTCCTCGCCGCCGTGACCATGAACATCGGCAGGGAAGTAGCTGAGCGCCTCGGCGTAGCTGTCACTGCCCTGCACCAGGTGGCGGTGCAGCTGCAGCTGCTCCTGCTCGAGTTCCTCCTGAAAGAGGGAATGCAGCACGATCGCGCCGGCGCCGGCCCGCTGCAGCGCCAGCAGCTGGGCCGGGTCCTCGCTGAGGGGGCGGGCGGCGCCCACCAGCAGGGGGCTGCGCAGCTCCAGCCCCAGGTAGGTGGTGGAGAGATCCGGGTTCATGGCTGCTCCTCCGGGCGTTGCACGCCGGCCTCCGCCAGGCCGCGGTAGAGGGCCCAGCGGTGATCCAGCTCCTGCTGGGCCTGCCGCGCCAGCTCCCGGGCCCGCTCCGGCTGGCTGTAGCGCAGCATGCGGAAGCGGTTCTCCTCGCCCATCACCTCCGCCAGGGGGCGGCGGGGGCGGCGGCTGTCGAACAGGAGGGGATTCTCGCCCCGCGCACCGCGGCGGGGGTCGTAGCGGTAGAGCAGCCAGCGGCCCGCCTCCACCGCCGCCCGCTGGTGGTCCATGCCGTGGGCCATGTCGATGCCGTGGGCGATGCAGTGGGAGTAGGCGATCAGCAGGGAGGGGCCGGGATAGCTCTCGGCCTCCAGGAAGGCCCGGATGGTGTGCTCATCGCGGGCGCCCATCGCCACGCTGGCCACGTAGACGTTGCCGTAGGTCATCGCCATCAACCCCAGATCTTTCTTGGGGGCGGCCTTGCCGGCGGTGGCGAACTTGGCCACCGCGCCGCGGGGCGTGGCCTTCGACATCTGGCCGCCGGTGTTGGAGTACACCTCCGTGTCGAGCACCAGCACGTTCACGTCGCGGCCGCTGGCGAGCACGTGATCGAGGCCGCCGAAGCCGATGTCGTAGGCCCAGCCGTCGCCCCCCACCAGCCAGACGCTGCGCTTCACCAGGGCATCGGCCAGGGCCAGGAGGCGCCGGGCCAGGGCGGCGGGCCCCTCCGGACCACCCGCATCTGCGGCCCCTCCGATGGCACCGGAGCGGGCCAGCTGAGCCTGCAGCAGCGCGCGCAGCTCCGCCACCCGTTGGCGCTGCGCTTCAATCCCGGCCTCGTCGCCCTGGTCCGCCGCCGTCAAGGCCTGGGCCAGGGGCGGCGGGATCCAGGGGGAGCCTGCCGGATCGGCCAGGCGGGCCACCAGGGCGAGGGCCATGGCGCGCTGCTGATCGATCGCCACCCGCAGACCGAAGCCGAACTCGGCGTTGTCCTCGAACAGGGAGTTGTTCCAGGCGGGCCCGCGCCCCTCGGCGTTGGCGCTCCAGGGGGTGGTGGGCAGGTTGCCGCCGTAGATCGAGGAGCAGCCCGTGGCATTGGCCACCACCATCCGATCGCCGAACAGCTGGCTGGCGAGCTTGAGGTAGGGGGTTTCGCCGCAGCCGGCGCAGGCGCCGGAGAACTCGAACAGGGGCTGCTGCAGCTGCTGCTGGCCGATGCGGTGGAGGTCGAGCTCCTGGCGCGGCACCTCCGGCAGGGAGAGGAAGAAGTCCCAGTTCCGGCGCGCCTGCTCCCGCAGGGGCCGCTGCGGCTCCATCTGCAGCGCCTTGCGCTTCGGCTCCTGGCGGTCGCGGGCCGGGCACACCTCCACGCAGAGGGAACAGCCGGTGCAGTCTTCCGCCGCCACCTGGATCGTGAAGGTGCGGCCGTCGAAGGCGTGGTCGCGGGCGGGGGCGGTGCGGAAGCCCTCCGGTGCCGCGGCGAAGGCTTCGGGCTCGGCCACCTTGGCGCGGATCACGGCATGGGGACACACCAGCAGGCACTTGCCGCACTGCACGCAGAGGTCGCTCTGCCACACCGGCACCTCGGCGGCGATGTTGCGCTTCTCGCAGCGGGCCGTGCCCACCGGCCAGGTGCCGTCGCAGGGGAGGGCACTCACCGGCAGACCGTCGCCGCGCCGCTCCAGCAGCGGGCCGATCACCTCCCGCACGAAGGCCGGCGCCGTCGCCAGCCGCTCCGCCACGGGCGAAGCCCCCGGAGCTCCTGGCTCCGCGGCCGTTTCCGCCTCGTAGGCCTGCCACTCCAGGGGCAGCAGCTGATCGAGGCTGGCCTCGAGGGCCCGCAGGTTCATCGCCACCACCGCCTCCCCCTTGCGGCCATAGGTCTTGGTGATCGAGGTGCGGATCCGCTCGATCGCCTCCTCACGGGGCAGCACGCCGCTCACGGCGAAGAAGCAGGCCTGCATCACGGTGTTGATGTGGCCCCCCATGCCCGCCTCACGCGCCACCCGGTGGGCCGGGATCGTCCACACCCGCAGCCCCTGACGGCGCACGGTGCGGCGAAGGTTCTCGGGCAATCGCAGCCAGGTTTCGCGCGGCTCGAAGGGGCTGTTGAGCAGGAACACCCCGCCGGGCTCGATCCCGGCGAGCAGATCGAAGGACCCCAGCAGATCCCACTGGTGGCAGGCCACCAGGGTGGGCCGCTGGATCAGGTAAGGCGCCCGGATCGGCCGTGGCCCGAAGCGCAGGTGCGAAACGGTGACGGAGCCGGATTTCTTCGAGTCGTAGACGAAATAGGCCTGCGTGTGCAGATCGGTGCCCTCGCCGATGATCTTGATCGTGCTCTTGTTAGCCCCCACGGTGCCGTCGGAGCCGAGGCCGTAGAACACCGCCCGCACCTCATCGGCCAGAGCGGTGGCGGCGGAGCCCTCGATCACGAAGTCGGCCTCCACCGGCAGGGAGCGGTGGGTCACGTCGTCGTGGATGCCCACGCTGAAGTGGTTCAGCACCGCCGCGGCCGCCGCCGGATCGCCGGCCTGCTCCAGCCGCGCCAGGTGGTCCACCACGGCCTTCACCATCGCTGGGGTGAACTCCTTCGAGCCCAGGCCGTAGCGCCCCCCCACCACCCGCGGCAGGGGCCGCCCGGGATGGAGCGCCGGCCAGGCTTCCGCCAGGGCCGCCAGCACATCGAGGTAGAGGGGCTCGCCGCTGGCGCCGGGATCCTTGCAGCGATCCAGCACCGCCACGGCCTTCGCCGTGGCCGGCAACGCCGCCACGAAGCGATCGGCGGCGAAGGGGCGGAACAGCCGCACCTTCAGCACCCCCACCGGCGATCCGGCCGCTGAGCCGGCAGAGGAGCGCAGGAAGGCGAGGGTCTCCTCCACGGTTTCGCAGCCGGAGCCCATCAGCACCAGCACCTGCGTGGCATCGGCGGGCCCCACGTACTCGTAGGGGGCGTAGCGGCGGCCGCTGAGGCCGGCGAAGCGCTCCATCGCCTCCGCCACCCGGGTCGGGGCCTCCTGCTGGAAGGCATTCACCGATTCGCGGGCCTGGAAGTACACATCCGTGTTCTGGCTGGTGCCACGCACCACCGGATGGTCGGGGCTCATGCCCCGCGCACGGTGCCGCCGGATCGCCTCCTCCGGCACCAGCTGCCGCAGCACCCCATCCGGCAGCGGCTCGATCCGCTGAATCTCGTGGGACGTGCGGAAGCCATCGAAGACATGCAGGAAGGGCAGCCGCGCCTCGAGGCCGGCGGCGAAGGCGATGGCGGCGAAGTCGCCGGCCTCCTGCACGGAGGCGGAGCAGAGGATGGCGCAGCCGCTGCCGCGGGTGGCCATCACATCGCCGTGGTCGCAGAAGATCGAAAGGGCCTGGGTGGCGAGGGCCCGCGCCGCCACGTGCAGCACCACCGGCGTGAGCTCCCCGGCCAGCTTGTAGAGGGTGGGGATCATCAACAGCAGCCCCTGGGAGGCCGTGAAGGTGGTGGTGAGCGCCCCGGCCTGCAGGGCGCCGTGCACCGCCCCGGCGGCACCGGCCTCGCTCTGCATCTCCACCACCGCGGGCACCGCCCCCCAGAGGTTGGGGCGCCCCTCCCCCGCCCACTGGTCGGCCCATTCGCCCATGGGCGAGGCGGGCGTGATCGGGTAGATGGCGATCACCTCGTGCAGGCGGTAGGCCACCCGGGCCACCGCCTCGTTGCCATCCACGCAGACGGTGGCCGTGGGCTCCGGGACCGTGCTCATGGGGTGTCCTCCACCAGGGTCAGGGCCATCCCCACGTGCACCAGCACCCGATCGCCCACCCGGGCCTGGGGCAGGCAGGCGAGGCTCACCTGCTGGCGCACCCCGCCGAAATCCACCTCCGCCACGCGCCAGAGCGGATCGGCCGGGGGCGGATTGGCATGGGGGGCGGGCTCATCCCGGCCCGCCGGAGCGGGGCTGGGGGGATGGTGCGCGATCGAGAGGATGCGACCAGGCAGGGCCAGGCACATGGGCACGCTGCGGCGGGGGGGTCGGCTTTGTCTTCGTTGTAGCCAGGCTCGCGGAAACGGCCCAGAGCTGCCCCAGGGCCAGGCCACCGTCGTTGGCGGGCACCGCCTCCCCCCAGTGGGGCACCAGGGAGGCTGCCCGCAGGGCTGCGGCACAGCCCTCCAGCAGCAGCCGGTTCTGGAAGCAGCCGCCCGCCAGCAGCACCCGCCGGGCCCCGCAGGAAGCGGCAGCGGCGTTGGCCATCGCCACCAGCGCCTCGATCACGGCGGCATGGAACGCCGCCGCGAGCTGCCCGCGGCCGGGGGCCTCCTCCACCGGCAGGGCCCCCAGCACCGCCTCCAGCAGCGGCTGCCAGTCGAGCCAGCCCAGGGGCAGGTCCGCGGCGGCGGGGGCGGGCACGAGGGGGAGACGCCAGCCGCGGGGGAGCGGATCCGCGGGCCAGGCCGGGGCGGCCAGGGCCTGCAGCGCCAGCCCCCCCTCTCCCTCGAAGCTGACCCGCTGGCAGAGGTCGAGCAGGGAGGCCATGGCGTCGAAGAGGCGACCGAGACTCGAACTCCAGGGGCTGTTGCAGCCGGCCGCCACCGCCTGCTGCAGCAGGACCCGATCGGCGACGGAGAAGGCGCCGCAGGTGGTCGCCGCCCCGGGGTGCTCCAGCAGGGCAGCAGCCGCGAGCAGCCCCAGGGCCGAGCGGCGGGGCTCCGCCGCCGCCTTCTCCCCCCCCGGCAGGGGGAAGGGCCGCAGGGCCGCGAGCCGGCGGGCGATCACCTCCCGGGGGGAGGAACCCGCCTCCAGCCGCAGCAGCTCGCAGCCCCAGAGCGCCAGCCCCCCCTCCGGCGAAGGCCCAGCGCCCAGCCCGTCGCAGGCCAGCACCAGCACCGGAGCCTCCCGCAGGCTGGCACCCAGGCCGTGCTCGGCCAGTACCGCCAGGCCATGGGCCAGGTGGTGGGGCACCCGGCGCAGGTGCACCGGAGCAACGGCCGCGGCGGTGAACGCCGCAGCCAGGCAACTGCTGCGGTAGTCGGGATGGGCATCACACAGGAGGGTGAAGGCTCCGGATGCGGCGGCGTGGGGATTCCCCTGGCGGACGCGCCCGTGGGTCTCCTCCAGGCCCTGCCGCAGACGCGCCAGGGAGCGGGGCTCGTTCAGATCTCCCAGGTGCGGCGCCAGCCAGACCCGCCCCCCGGCGGCCAGGGCCGGCGCCGCCTTCAGGTCGCCCCCCAGGGCCAGGGCCGGCCGATCGGGGGGCAGGGGCGGCGGCTCCGCCAGGGGGAGAGCCTCGGGGGCGTAGCCGCGCGCCCGGCGCAGCAGGGCGGGACGCCCCTCGATCAGCTGCAGCACCGAATCATCCAGCCGCCGCGCGATCGGGCGGTTGTGCACCAGAAACGCATCGGCGATCCCCCCGAGCCGCTCCACGGCCTCGGCGGGATCGAGGCAGAGGGGCTCACCGCTGGGGTTGCCGCTGGTGGCCACCAGCGGACGGCCCACCGCCAGGCTCAGCAGCCGGTGCAGCGGCGAGGCCGGCAGCATCACCCCGAGGGCCGGGCTGCCGGGGGCCACCCCAGGAGCGATGCCGAGCTCCACCGCAGCATCCCGCTCCGGCTCGCGGCGGGAGAGCAGCACGATCGGCGCCGCCGGATCCGCCAGGGCGCGTCGCTCTGCGGCGCCCAGCCACACCTCCCCCTCCACCCAGGCGGGATCGGCCACCAGCAGGGCCAGGGGCTTGGCGGGCCGCCGCTTGCGCCGCCGCAGCCGCTGTACCGCCGCCTCGGCGGTGGCATCCACCAGCAGCTGGAAGCCACCCACACCCTGCAGCGCCAGGATGCCGCCGCTGAGAAGCAGGGAGGCGGCGGCCTCGATCGGATCCCCGGGCAGGGGCTGCGGTTGCGGATCGGGCCGGGGCGGCGACAGCCAGAAGGC
>JBJTWS010000249.1:0-5816 GCA_046081905.1 Synechococcus sp.
AGGAAAAAACGAGAAGTCTTCCTCTGTCGACGCTCTCTTGGGAAAATAGTTTTACATCCACTTTTAAGGCGTCTACAGGTTCAGCAGCACTCATTGCGGGCTTTACAGGCCTATGCGGCCCTAGGGAACCCGGGACCTGAAAGGCGCCCACGAGGGGCCGGTAGAGCCGCTACTCAGGGCCTCACGCACCAGAGCCGTCATGAGCTTATCCCGGTTCAAGGCAGCCAGCTTCAGGCGCTTGTGCAGCGATCAGGGCAGATCCACCGTGAAGCGCACCTGGGCCTCCGGCCCGATCGCCTCAGAGGCCGGAGGAGGGGTGGATACAGAGAAACCTGAGGTGCTGGGAAATCAGGTAGGACACAGGACACTCTCTGGGCGTCTGGACAGGCTCGTAAACCAGGGAATGGCAGCTGCAGGAGCTAGGGACCTGGACCTCGGAGCTGGGGATGGTGGTGGCGTCCAGAGAGTGGGGCACTTTTGTTCCCTACAGGTTTTCTCTGTTAGGGCGAAAAGTGCCCCACCAGATCGCACCGAAGCGGGCGCCTGCAGCTCGCCCATCCAGGCAGCGGCGAGGGCCTCCGCTCTCACCCCCTCCGGAAGGGCCAGGGGATGGGCCCGATAGATGAGGGCGTCACGGCCAACCCCTCGGGCTTTCACTCGGCCGGCCCGCTCCAGGCGCCAGCCGCAGGCTCGCAGCAGGGCCCGCAGGGTCCCGGTGGCTTTTGCTCCAGGACCGCAGCCTGCAGCGGCGATCAGCTGGCCTCGGTAGGTGGTGGCGGTGGCGTGAAGCGCCAGGACAGCGGGATCGGTGGCGGTGATCCTTTCGCCGGCAGCGAAGCGCTCCAGGAGCTGGGGCACCCCCAGGGCCTGGAGCGCAGCGATGCGAGACGAGATGGTCACCCGCAGGCGATCGGGGGCAAAGGGCCGGCCGGAGCGATCGAGGGCCGCCGTGGCGGCTTCATCGTGGGTCGGCACCAGGGCGAGGGCCTTGGGGGTGGTGAGCAGCCAGCCCAGCCGCAGGCGATCGCGCAGCCCATCGCGGTCGGCCTTGAGCAGCTCCAGGGAGGGGGCGGCACCCCCTAGCCCCCAGCGGCTGGTTAGCCGGTGGCGCTGCAGGGCATTGCGGTCGGCCGGCTCCAGCTTGCGGCGCTTCGCCAGGGCCTGGGCCTCCACCTCGGTGAGGGTGCGGGCCTCGATCACGGCCTGATCCTCCGCGGCTTGGGCCACCTTGGTGATCTCCTTCAGGGCAGTGCCGATCGCCAGCACCTTGGCCGCGGCATCAGTGGGCTCAGGCTCGCGGGCTTGCAGCTCCCACCCCTCGCGCTCCAGCAGGCCGGCGATCGTGGCCCGGTAGGCGACGCATTGGCGGTTGCGGTGGGCCCCCAGCTCCGCCCAGGCTTCGAGCCAGGGATCGCCGGCATCCTGCAGCACCCCCAGCAGCGGATCAGCCGCGGCCCGTAGGTCTGCGATCAGCTGGGCCGGATCGGTGGAGCCACCGAGCACCTGCAGCCCATCCCCAGGGCAGCGTTCGGGCGCGAACAGGTAGGCCGGCACCTCGGGGCAGCGCACGCGGGCGAGGGCCTGGGCGGCGTGCTCGGGTGCGATCTGGCCCCCGGCGTAGGCGATCACAGCAGCAGGGCGCCACCGCTGGAAGCTGATCCCGCTGCTGATCGCCGGGCTGCAGTAGATGGCCCAGCCCACCCCCAGGCGCTCGGCTTCGGCGGTGCGGCGTTCAGCAAAGCCATCAGGGTCGGCGGCCAGCTCGGTGGCCAGCTCGGGGGTGCTGCTGTCGATCACGTCGATCAGGTCATCCGGCCGGAGGCGGCCGTGCTGGATCGCCAGGGTCTGGGGGGCGTTACGCATCCCGGCCCGCTGGGCGCTGCTCCAGCACAGGAACGGGCGGCCGGCATCCACCAGCTCGGCCCACTTGAGCCAGAACCCGCCAGCAGCAGCCTGGGGGGTGGTGAATCCCTCGGGGCAATGGAGGGGCCGGCCAGCCATCGGGCGATGGTCCGAGCGGATCAGCAGGGCTCGGTGGCCGCTCAGGCGCTCGAGCAGGGTCACGCCCCAGTCAGCCAGCTGGGCATCCATGGCGATCGTTTGCCGCATCCGGGCCAGCTGCTCGGCGGCGGTGCGCAGCACCTCGGCGCGGCGATCGGCCAGGGCGGTGCCGGTGGAGAGCAGCAGATGCTCGAGGGCCTGCTGCCACTCATCGGCCACCAGCACCCCCCCGCTCCAGCCGGTGGGGCTGATTTGCAGGCCGGAATCCGGGCACCAGGAATCCCAGCAGCCGGCCACCCCCTGCAGGCGCTCATCCGATCCGGGGGCCGGGCACCAGGGCACCCCCAGCGACTCGGCCGCAGCCTGGCCCAGGGCCTGGCGATGGGAGGGCATCAGCACCGGCACCCCTACGGCAGCCAGGGGGGCAAGGGCGGCCGCGGCGTTCTGGGTCTTGCCAGCTCCCATCGGGGCCTCCACCACCACCAGCGGCGCCACCTCGGGGCTGGGGATAGGGCAGGCATCGCTCAGCCAGGCTCCAGCAGCAGCGATCCGATCCGCAGGCCTCAGGCGGGGCAGCACGGCCCGGGGGCCGGTATCAGCCAGGGCGCGCTCGAGGGCCTCGGGACCGGCGGCGGCCAGTAGATCGTCAATGCCTGTCTTCTCCGCCCCGGGCAGCAGGGGCAGGCGGGCGATCAGGGGACGGCTGCCTGCCGCCCGCAGGGTGCGGGCCAGGGCGCCAGCCGCGGCCCCTACTTTCGCCGCGGTCCTGAGGCGGGCTTCCGCGTCAAAGCCGATCAACCACACACGTTGTCTCGTGGCCAGGTGCTCCAGGAGGTCGATCAGGTGCTCTGAGTTATCGGTTCCCACCCGGCGGCCCATCTGAACACCAGGCAGTCCCACCGCGGCGTATCCGGCCGACAAGGCGGCAAGGGCTTTCTTGGAGCCTTCGGTGAGCAGTAACCGCAGAGCAGGGGTAGCCGCGGCCCAGGGCCAGAACCCAGCAGCCCGGGTGGCCTCACCTGGGAACGGCAGGTCCTGTCGCTCACAGATCAGCCGCCAGATCCGCTCCGGTACCCGGGGCAGGAAAGCACCACCGCCATCCGGGAACGCGGGGGGTGCTTCGTACTTGACGACCTTGCCGGCCCTCTTCCCCTGGGCCTGGCGAGGCTCCCTGGGCTTCCACTGATCGAAGACCGGTATCCCGGGCAGGGTGTCGGACAGGGTGCGCCAGCCCCCGGCCTTCAGGTGGCGGTAGCGGCGATCGAGCGCACTCAGCTGACCCGACAGGAAGCCCGGCTGCGTCTGTGGATGGCCGCTGGCGGTGGTGCTCTCGGTCTGGATCTGGTGGCGCTTGTAGGCCAGCAGCGCGGCCCGCTCGTCTTCCCAGTGGCGATCCGTCCCCGTCCCGAAGCTGGCCACGTTCAGGGCGGCCACATCGGCGGCGATGCCGGAGGTCTCCAGTTCGGCCCAGTGTTCGGGCAGCAGTCCGGGGGGTGCGGGGGTCCGGCTGCCCAGCCCATCGGCCAGAACCCCGGAGGCGACAGGCCCCGCCCCTGGATTTCCCGGTTTCGCACTCGGGATTTTCGGATTAAGATTGGGTGAGTCTGTCCGCCGGCCCTGCCCTGGGGCAGTGCCGAACGGATAGCTTTCCGCTACCGTTTCCATACAGGTTCCTGGATGAACCGCCACGCTTTGGGCCCCTCAGGAGCGGCTAACTCCTGGGGGGCTTGTGGTTTGCGGCCACAGCCCCCGGGCCCTTGCGGACGGATTAGGGCCAGACTACTGCCGGTGTTTGGGATCGCAACGGCAGCAGCGGCATTACCGGTAGCGCCAGGGCCCCGCTGAGGGCCTCTGCAGAGGACTCCTTGGAGGGAGGGCCAGGAGGAGCCCAGGGCCGTTGCGGGCCGTTCTTCAAGGGGGCTGGCGGGCTTTCCGGTCGCTTCTTCTGTTGCCTGGAACGCGCATCCCCCGCTGGCCTGCGCATCGCCCACGCGGTGTCCTTCAGGGTCTGCCTGGCCTGGTGCATCAACCCTTCCACCATGGCGTCTTCAATTTCTGTGCCTGGGGTGTGGCCCAAGCCCTTCAGCTGGTCCACACCAATCCCCCAGATCAGACCGATGCGAATGCAGTCCAGGGCATTCAGTCGCAGCCGTAGGGCACGATCTCGATGTGGCAGGAGTCGTGGCCTATCGGCCTGTCGTGGAGCAGTTCTGAGATCCTCCATCCCCCATAGGAGCCGATCTGGTGGCCACTGCTCCAACCCCAACAGATCAGCGATCCGGCGTTGTTCGGCTTCCAGCTGCGCCAGCTTCCACCCCACGGGTTTGCCCTGGCCCGCCCGGGATCCGGGTCGCCGGTGGCTGCGGTGACTCACGGGCCGGCAGGCCGGGCAGCCCCAGCTCATCCCCGGAGGCTGCCACAACACCCGAGAGGGTTTGGAGCAGCAGGGACAGCCCACCAGCAGAGCCCATCCATTGCCTCCATAGCAGTTGTGCAGGGGTCGCCACAGCAGCTTCAGCTCTGTCCCATCGGCCAATCGGTGGCGATCCGTGCCGACCTCTACCTGCGGTCGCAGGGCGCCGATCGTGAGGCGCCGACAGTTTTCTGCGCGAGGGCGTTGCATCAGAGCCGTTGATGATGCCGATCTGCCTCACTCATCCCAGCCGTCGCCTTCTCCTCCTGCTTCTGATGATGTCGGCCGATGGGTATGCCACCTCCCAGGCCGCATCGATTGCTTGCATAAGGAGAGCCCTGGCGAGGGTTGTGGGGGGTTCTCCCCGTATGGCCGCCAGCTCGCGGAGCCTTGCCTGAGCGCTTGCCGGGATCCGCACGCCGACCGAGACCATCGGATCGGGCCCCTCAATGAACTTCCCGGAGGCGTCGCGCTCCGGTAGGCCTGGTCGATCCGTTGCCATTCGGTCGAGAGCGGTGGTGCACCGCCGATATCCTCACGTTCCTGCGGTTGGGAAGCAACGTGCGGCCAGTAGTACAAGGCGCAGGCTGTTGTCCGCCTCACCCAGTCGCACCATCAGGTACACGTCATCGCCGGCACCCGGCAGGTCTCTGGACGGACCTGCGATCACAGGGGTGGGTGCCCGAATGGCTGGACTCCGGCACCAGGGGCAACAGACACTGGCCGCCACCTCGGCTCCGCTGTCCGAGGGAGGCGCCCACCCCAGGGGGCTTCTGGGAACGCCCTCACCCCAGGGGAGGAAGTCACCCTCCCCGGATGGGTGAGCTGGGCATCACCCAATCGGGTGAGTGGCAATCACCTGATCGAGGGGGCGGTGCTCACCCTCCAGAGGCGTCACTGCCGCCACCACGCTGCTGTCACTGACCACCCCAGCGGGGCAGTTCCAGCCGGCCCAGGACCGTGGCCTCGGCATCGAAGCAAGCGATGAAGCCCGGTGCCCTGCGGGTGTCCGCCCCCTGCCCCGCGGGCAGTGCCGTCAGTGGGCTGCCACCAGTGACAGCATCCTCGGAATCCTCGGCACCTTCCACCACCCGCGAGAGCAGCCAGGCGCGGCGGTCCGGTTGCCCCTTGCCAGGGCTGCGCCCCACCCGTGCCAGTCGGAACCCGTACAGCACGCTGCCGGCCTTGAGGCGGGCGACTTCATCAGCGTCGAGGCCCACCAGCTCCGCCAGCTCGGGGGTGGTCAGGGGCAGCCGTTCATCCGCTGCTTCGGCCATGGCGCGGGCACGGGCCAGTGGGCCACCAGCGGGCGCCTGCTGCTGCTGGAGGAACTGGAACATCGCCATCGCCAGGGCATCACTGCCGCCAGTCGGTGCTGTCACTGCCGCCGGCTTGGCTGGGG
>JBJTWS010000250.1:0-4882 GCA_046081905.1 Synechococcus sp.
AGAGGCAGCAGAGGGCCCGGGCCCGGCCGGGCTCCAGCACGCCCCAGTGGTAGGCCTGCTGGGCCCCCATCGACCAGCCGTACACGAGGGCCGGCCGCTCCACCCCGAACACCTCCTCCAGCAGTCGCACTTGGGCGCGCAGGTTGTCGCGGTGATCCAGCTCCCAGCCGCTCTCCCGCAGGCCCAGGGCGCTGTTGCTGGGGCTGGAGGAAACGCCGTTGCCGAACTGGCTCACCAGCACGATGCAGCAGCGCTGCGGATCGAGGATCGGCCCCACGACCCACTCGATGTCCTCCGGCCGTGCTCCGTAGGAGCTGGGGTAAAGCACCAGGTTGTCGCGGGCGTCGTTGAGGGCGCCGTAGACCCGGTAGCCCAGGCGGGCCTCCGGCAGGACGCGGCCGCAGGCGAGGGGAAAGTCGCCGAGGGCGAAGAACCGGTCCGGGACGCTCACAGCGCCAGCACGCTGGGATTGGCCAGGAAGGTGCGGTGCACCGCCAGGTAGCCGGGAGCGCAGTGCCCCAGGTGCGGGGCCAGCAGGGCATGCGCCCCGGGCAGGGCGTGGAAGGGGATGGAGGGGTAGAGGTGGTGTTCGCTGTGGAAGGGCATGTTCCACATCAGCCGGCGCAGCGGAGCCAGGGTGCGGGTGGTGCGGGTGTTGTGGAGGCCATCGCAGCTGGTGCTGCAGCCGCCGTGCTCGGCCAGGAGCACGAAGCGCAGCAGCGGCTGACCCACGGCCAGGGGCAGCAGCCAGAACCAGAACAGGGCCAGGGGATGCCCCAGGGCGCAGGAAACGAGAAGAAAGCCGCCGTACACCGCCCCCTGCAGGCGGATCGAGCGGATCACCGGCCCCGCCGCCTCGGGCGGGAGGTAGGGCACGCCGGCGACCTGTCCGAGAAGACCCGCGCGGTGGAAGCGCAGCTTGCCGGTCCACCAGGGCAGCCCCGAGAGCTCGAGCAGGTAGCTCCAGCGGGTGGTGGGGGGACTCTCCTCCAGTTCCGGATCCAGGCCGGGCTGGTGGGTGTGGCGGTGGTGCCACTGGTGATAGCGCCGGTAAAAATCGGCGTTGTAGAAGCTCAGCACCCCCATCCCCCAGGCCACCGCGTCGTTGAGGGCGCGGCTGCGGAAGGCGGTGCGGTGGCCGCACTCGTGCATGGCGCAGAAGCCGAAGGCGAGGCCCCACCCGAGCAGCAGCAGACCGGGCCAGCGGGCCACCGGCCCGGCCGCCCCGCCCCAGAGCAGCGCCCCGGCGAGCAGAAGCGCGAGATGGCCGCCCAGCTGCCGCCAGGCGGGGCCGTCGCGGCGGCCGTTCAGGCGGGCCAGGTCCTCAGCTCCCAGCAGAGCGACCGGCTGGAGTTCGGTAGAGGAGGAATTCACGGGGGCAGGGGCATCCGTAGGGGCAGGCACCCTCGGCACAACAGCAACGGCGGCTCCCATGGTGTCGATCCCGGGGGCCCGGCTGTGTCCAGGCTGAACTCCCCGGCCCTATCACCAAGCCCCTGCGGCCCCCTTCCACCGCCAGGATGGGCGCCTCCTGAATCCCGCCGCGCGCCTTTCCTGCCCTCCATGGCCGACAGCCTCGCCCGCCAGCTCGATCGCGCCCTCGCCCGGGCGGGCGACAAAGCCGCGGTGCCGGTGTCGCTGTTGGCAATCGCCTGGGGGCAGGAACTGATCGACCAGCTGTTCTTCGGCGGGCGCTGGAACCTGCCGATGGTCCGGGGCGGCTCCTTTCTGGGGGTGCTCACGGCGCCCTTCAGCCACAGCGGCTTCGGCCACCTGATCAGCAATTCCGTCTGGTTTCTGCCCCTGTCGTGGCTGGTGCTGAGCAAGAGCCGCCGCGACTACCTCGCGGTGTGGATCTGCGTGTATCTGACGGCGATTCCGGTGTGGCTGTTCTGGCCGGTGGGCAGCCATGGATTGTCCGGTGTTGTGTACGGACTGCTGGGCTATCTGCTCTCGATCGGAATCCTCGAGCGCCGGCCCCTCTCGATTGCCCTTTCCGTGTTCGCGGTGGTGAGCTACGGCGGGCTCCTGCCCACGCTTCTGCCCTTTCTCAGCCCGCCGGGCGTGAGCTGGATCGGCCATGCCTCCGGTTTCGCCGGCGGCGTGCTGGCCGCCCTGGCGATCCAACGCGAATGAGACCGCCGAAGGCGGGAGCATGATCCCGGCTTCGGTGGCGATCTGCTGACAGCCGCGACGGGAATCCGGAGATTTCCCGGAGGATGGGTTCACAAATCTGCACGAAGCCGATGGAGTCCCTGGGCAAAGCTATGGCCAACATGTCCAACCTGACGCTTCGGCAACTTCGGCAGATCGCCCAGACGATCGGTCTTCCCCGCTACAGCCTCGCCACCAAGGACGCCCTGGTGCAGGCCATCGGACAACGAATCCAGATTCCCAGCGAACCTTCAACCGCGATCACCCCGCCGCCGCCGGAGGCCCCTGTGCCTGCGCCCGCTGCGGAATCAGCGCCGCTCACCCCTGCCGTTGCCTACACCGCCCCGGTCGAGTCGACGCCGACCCAGGTGGTGTTCCTGCCCCGGGACCCCTCCTGGGCCTACTGCTTCTGGACCCTCTTCCCGGCAGACCGCGAGCGCATGGCCGCCGCCGGCACCACCGCCCTCTGCCTGCGGGTGGCGGATGTGACGGGTCTGCCGGGCGGCACCGCCCACCCCCATGCCCTGCAGGAAGTGGTGGTGGACAGCCATGGCACCGAGTGGTTCCTGCCGATTCCCCTACCCGATCGCGAGTACCGCGTCGAGCTGGGGGCCCGCCTGCCGGCGGGGGGCTGGATGTCGCTGGCCTTCTCCTCGGTGGCCCGCATGCCGGCCGCCGAGCCCAGCCTGGTGGTGGCCGATGCCTTCGTGCCCTTCGAGCTGGGCAGCCTGCCCACCGCGCCTGAACCCGCCCCCGCCGTGGACGAGACCATGCCGGCCGGGGTGCATGAGCGCTTCTACCAGCAGGCCATGCGGCAGTTCCGCCGCACCGGCTCCGAGATCTTCCAGGAGGGGGCTGGCGGCGGCGCCGGCGAAGGCGCCGCCGGCCTGAGCGATTCCGGCGCCGGCCTCTGGGCCAGCGGCCGCCAGGCCTCCGGCGTGGGCGGCGTGGCACCGCGCCAGCGCAGTTTCTGGCTGGTGGCCGATGCCGAGCTGATCGTGTACGGCGCCACCGATCCCTCCGCCACCTTGAGCATCGGCGGGGAAGTGGTGCCCCTCGCCGCCGACGGCACCTTCCGCCTGCAGGTGCCCTTCCGCGACGGCCAGCAGCTCTATCCGATCGAGGCGGTGGCGGCCGATGGCGAGCAACGCCGCCACATCACTCTCCAGTTCGAGCGCACCACCCCGGAGGAGCACACCAACCCGAAGGAACTGGCGGTCATGGAGTGGTTCTGATCGCCTCGCCCCGACGGAACAGTCCATCGAGATAGAGCCGCACCACCGCCCGTTCCTGGCAGCCGTGCTGGAACAGGAACCCCGCTAGCGCGGCCTGCAGCAACCGTCCCTCACTCCACTGGGGATGGGAAGCGAGAAAGTTCCCCATGGCCTGCCCCAGGTCATGGGGAATTTCATTGTCGATCCGGACAGGCTCGACGCGGGAAGGCTCGAGGCGCGCAGGCCGTGGGGCGGGATCGGGGCTCTGGCTCATTCGGCACTCACGCACATCCCACCATCAGGGCACGGCCGCCCCACCCCCGTCAACGCACGATCCCACGGCGCGACTCCTGTGCATCACGCCGCGACCTCCAGTGCCCGTGGGCCCGCCGAGCACGCGGAATGCGCACCGGCATTCCCGCGGGAGCACCCAAGGGAGATCGGTCAAGCCGGGCCCGATTTCCCGCAGGCCCGCCCCGGAGAGGCCGCCGAAGGATGGGTCTCAGGCTCCAGACTGTGGAAAAACCCCGCAAAACGGGGGAAAACTCGATCGATCCGGGGAAAACTCCCTTCGCACAGGATTGCTGATCGATCCCGCGGCCGGCAGCAGCGATCCGAATCAGGCCCCCCGGACGCTTGACGGTTTGGTAGCGAGATGCACCATCGGGAAGGGCCACCTGGGTAACGATCGTTCCGCGGAAGAGGTTCCTAGGGTTCCGGTCCCCACCGCGGGGATGGCTGGTCCGAGAGGAGCTCACCGCTGCCCCACGGGCAGCGGCGGCACGGAGGGAGAAAAGCCCGGGAGACCGCAGACCACCCACTCCCGTGCCATGAGCGAATCCCCCGGCGCCGCCGGCGCCTTCGACCGTCGCCCCCTGGGCGCGCCCGTTCCCGGTCAGCAGGGACAGGAGGCCCTCGAGAAGGAGCGGGCCCTGCCCCTCACCGGCTGGCAGACCGAAGTGGAGCAGGCCCACCGCTGGGGCCTGGAGGCCGCCGACAGCATCGTGGACCGGCGCATCTCCACCTTCTCGCGCGGCGAACTGCCCCACTTCGCCGGGATCAACACCTTCATGAAGGCGCCCTACCTGGAGGATGTGAACCGGGTGGGCGAATTCGACGTGGCGATCGTGGGCGTGCCCCACGACTGCGGCACCACCTACCGCCCCGGCACCCGCTTCGGCCCGCAGGGCATCCGCCGCATCTCCGCCCTCTACACCCCCTACAACTACTAGATGGGGGTGGACCTGCGGGAGCAGATCACCCTCTGCGATGTGGGCGACATCTTCACCATCCCGGCGAACAACGAGAAGAGCTTCGACCAGATCTCCAAGGGCGTGGCCCACGTGTTCGCCAGCGGCGCCTTCCCGATCATTCTGGGCGGCGACCATTCGATCGGCTTCCCCACCGTGCGCGGCGTCTGCCGCCACCTGGGCGACAAGAAGGTAGGGATCATTCACTTCGATCGCCATGTCGACACCCAGGAGATCGACCTGGATGAACGGATGCACACCTGC
>JBJTWS010000251.1:0-12917 GCA_046081905.1 Synechococcus sp.
GCAGCCCCGGCCTTCCCCGGCCCCCCGCACAAGGCATCATTGGGAGGCTGGCGCCAGCCCGCCGGCTCCCTTAGCTCAGCTGGATAGAGCAGCTGCCTTCTAAGCAGCCGGTCGTTGGTTCGAATCCAACAGGGGGCGTTCTTCCCAGCCGCGGCCCAGAGGCGCTTCCCCCGAAAAGGAGGGCGGGCAAGGATGGAGCCCAGGATCAGCTCCGCGGCGACCCCCCATGAATCCAGACGAAGCGAGGGATGCCGCGGCCGGAACGCCGGAAGCCATCCTGGCGTTCTGGTTTTCCGCGATCACCCCCCGGCAGTGGTTCGCGAAGGATCCGGCCTTCGATCAGGAGCTGCGGCGGCGGTTCCTCGCTGCCACGGAGGCGGCGATTGCCGGCGACCTCACCCCCTGGGCGGACGCGCCCAGCTCCGCTCTGGCCCTGGTGCTGCTGCTGGATCAATTCACCCGCCAGATCTGGCGCGACACGCCCCGGGCCTTCGCCGGAGACCCGCAGGCCCTGGCCCTGAGCCTCCGGGCGGAAACGGAGGGCTGGATCGCGGCGGAGGCCGAGGCGAGCCGGCGGGCGTTCTGGCTGATGCCGCGCATGCACAGCGAGGACCTGGCGATCCAGGAGGCGGCTCTGCCGCTGTTCGAGCGGTTCACCGAGCCGGGCACCGCGGCGTTCGCCCACCGCCACCGCGACGTGATCGCCCGCTACGGCCGCTTCCCCCACCGAAAGAAGTGCTGGGGCGGACGTCGAGCCCCGAGGAGCGGACCTTCCTGCAGACCCCGGGCTCCCGCTTCTGAGCTCAAACCGGCAGACATGGGATGCCTGCCGCTGTGCCATCGGTTGCCTGACTCCGTGGCATTCGTCGTGGGGGATGGGGCCGCCACGGCCAGGCTGATCGCAGTTGATCCCCAGCCCCATGCTTCGTGTTCGCGGTGACCGCTCCAGCCTGCTGGCCGCCCTTCTGGCCCACTGGAGCGAGCAGCAACTGCAGCTTCCCAGCCCTGGATCAGGCGGGAGCGGGCCCAGCCGGAGCAGCCGGCCAGGCCCGCTCCGGGGGCGCTGAAGGGAGGAGCTGCTGAGGCCGCGGCAACCGCCTACTCGCGGCCACAGCGGCACTGGCCGCCCTTCCAGTGGGAGCACTTCTTCTTGCGGCAGCCCTTTTTCTTGTCCTGCTGGGGTCCGCGGGGAGCGGGGGTTTCGCCGTCGGAACGACCGATGGGCTGGGCCATGGTGCGGAGCAGAGCCAATGCTCTTGAGAGTCATTCGCAGGCTATGGGGTCCGGAGGGCTCCCTTGACGGCCGCGCCGCGCCAGACACGCGGGACTGTCGCATTGGTCACATGGGCGTGGGCGCAGCCGCAGGCGACAGGAGCGCGGCCACGGCGGACCCGCGGCATCCGCCAGGGTCATCCCCTCTCCCATCGCCCGATGCCGCACCAGCTCCACCTGCTGCCCGCGACACCCCAGCGGATCGAAGCCCCCGGCCTGCGCCTGCGCCACTGGCCCACCTGGCTGGAGGAGCCCGGGAGCTGGATGGAGCGGCTGGCCGCCGAGGTGCCCTGGAAGCAGGAGCGGATCCACCTCTTCGGCCGGGAGCACCCGCTGCCCCGGCTCACCTGCGGCATGGGGGATCCCGGTTGCCACTACCGCTACAGCAGCGTGGCCAATCCCCTGGAGCCCTGGAGCCCGGCCGCGGAGGAGCTGCGCCGCCGGCTGGAGCGGCAACTCGGGGAGCCCTTCAACGCCCTGCTGCTCAACCTCTACCGGCACGGCCTCGACCACATGGGCTGGCACGCCGACGACGAGGCGGAACTCGATCCCGCCGCTCCGATCGCGTCCCTCAGCCTGGGGGAGACCCGCAGCTTCCGGCTGCGACCGAAACCGAACGCCGGAGCCGCAGCCGCCCCCCTGAGCCTGGAGCTCCGGAGCGGCGATCTGCTGGTGATGGATCCCCCCACCCAGCAGCACTGGCAGCACCAGCTGCCGCCACGCCGCCGGCGCCCCGGGGCCCGCCTCAACCTCACCTTTCGGCGGGTGCGGCCCTGACCTGCGGCGGGGGCGGGGTTGGGGGAGGGGCCTGCCGGCGCCAGGCTTCGAACCCGGTGAGCAGCGCCGAGCCGATCAGCAGCAGCGAAAAGCCCTGGCGCAGCTTCCGCTCCGGCAGGTGCGGCGCCATCCACTGCCCCGCCACGGCGCAGGCGGCTCCCCCCAGCAGCAAAGGCAGCAGCAGGGGGAGGGAGGCGGCGGGCCAGTGGCCGAGGGCCGCCAGGGCCACCAGGGCATTGGTGGCGATCAGCAGCAGGCTGGTGCCGCTGGCCAGGGCCATCGGCAGGCCGGCGAGGAGCACCAGGGCGGGCACGATCGCAAAGCCACCACCCACCCCGGCGATGCCCGTGAGCAGGCCCACCAGCACCCCCTGGCCCGCCAGGGGCAGGGGCCCCGCCACCGGAGCGGAGGCCTGCCCCACCGAGGAGCGTTGCAGCAGCAACCAGGAGGCCACCAGAGCCGCCACGGCAAACACCCCCAGCTGCACCGGCTCGGGCACCAGGGACGCCTTCACCAGGCTGCCACCGATCCAGCTGCCCACCAGGGCCGGCACCCCCAGGATCAGCGCCGGCCGCGGCGCGACCTGGCGCCGCCACAGGTAGGGCCCCACATTCGCCAGGGCCAGCAGGGTCACCACGATCAGCGAGAGGGGCACCGCCTCGCGGGTGGGGAGGGCGGCCCCGCTCACCAGCAGCGGCAGCAGCAGGATCGAACCGCCCGCCCCGAGCACCGCCAGCAGGAAACCGATCAGGGCGCCGCCCCCCAGCAGGAGGGGCAGGCTGGAGGCCAGCACCGGCACCATCAGAGCGTCACCCGATTCCAGGGCATCAGGGCCAGCAGGCGGGCCATGCCGCAGAAGCCGGAGATCCCCGCGAAGGTGAGCCCGGCCCCCACGAACCAGGGGAGGGCGATCCAGGCGGGTGCCACCGTGGCGCTGAGGATCAGCCCCAGCAGCACCAGCGATCCGGCGGCGATCTGCACCTGCCGCATCAACGGCAGCGGCGCATTGCGGAGCTTGCGCAGCGGAAAGCCGGCCTGCTGCCAGGCGGGGATGCCTCCCTCCAGATCCGTGATCGGATGGGGGTGGCCGCTCTGCCGTAGTCGCTCCACCCCCTGTCGGCTGCGGTTGCCGCTCTGGCACACGAGCACCAGGGGGCCCCGGGGCAGGTCGTCGTCGAGAAGCTGCGCCAGGGGCACGTTCCGGCTGCCGGAGATGTGGCCGCCCGCATATTCCATCGGCTCACGCACATCGATCACCGTGACCTGCTGCGCCGCGATCTGATCCGCCAGGGCATGGGGCGTGATCCGAGGGGGTGCGGAGATCATGGCCGCGGTCTCTACAGGGGACATGGGAGGAAAAGGGAACGGAGCGGTGATCCGAGGGAGGAGTCAGTGGGCGGCCACGCCTTCGAGGGGATAGCCCTCGGCCGCCCAGCGGCTGAGGCCGCCGCGGAGATTGGCCACCTGCTCGAGACCGGCCTGCAGCAGTTCCTGGGTTGCGAGGGCGGAGCGGCTGCCCGAATGGCACACCACCACCACCGGCCGGTCGCGGGGGAGGTCGGCGCTGCGGGCCTCCAGTTCCGGCAGGGGAATCGCCAGGCTGCCGGGGATGCGGCCCTCGGGGCCCTCCACTTCCTCAAGCGAGCGCACATCGAGAACCGTGAGGTCGCTGCGATGGGCATCGACCCAGGCGGGCGACAACTCCGGCAGGCCGGCATAGCTGCGCTGCACCGGAGCCCAGGTGGGGCGCGGCAGGGGCTGGCGCGGCTGGCCGGAGCGCAGGTTGCCGGGCAGGGCCTCGGCGATCCGGCGGGGGTGGGGCAGCTTCATGTTCTCCATGTGCCCCACGAAATCGCGCTCCGTGGCGGCGCCGCCGAGCCGGGCGTTGAAGGCCTTCTCCTCCACCACCGAGGACACGGTGCGGCCGGTGTAGTCGTGCCCGGGATAGAGCAGACAGGAATCGGGAAGGGAGAGGATCTGCTCGGTGATCGAAGTCCAGAGGGTGTGGGGGTTGCCCTGCTGAAAATCGCAGCGGCCGCAGCCCCGCACCAGCAGGGCATCGCCGGTGAAGGCCATTGAATGGTCGTCGAGCACGAAGGTGAGGCAGCCATCGGTGTGGCCCGGCGTGCTGCGCACCTCCAGGAAATGCCGTCCGAAGCCCACCCGGTCGCCGTGGTGCAGGGGAAGGGTCACGTGGTCGGCACGGGCGGCGGCGGCCAGGGCGATGCCGCAGCCGGTGGCCTCGTGCATCAGCCAGCTGCCGGTCACGTGGTCGGCGTGGGCGTGGGTGTCGAGGGAGGCCACCAGATCGATGCCCAGCTCCCGGATCAGGGAGAGATCGCGGCTGTGCTGCTCGAACACCGAGTCGATCAGCACCCCCTGGCGGCTGGCCACGTCGGCGAGCAGATAGGTGAAAGTGCCGGTGCCTGCGTCGAAGAGCTGGCGGAAGAGCAGATCCCCCCCGCCGGCCGCCGCGGCGAGGGAGAGAAGAGGCGCCGTGGCAGGCGTCATGGGTTGCGCGTCACACACTGATATGACGATACACGCATAAAGAGTGCAGGCGCAAGGCCCGAGCAGCCGGTCGGGGCCAGGCATAATGCGCCTATCGTCATACCCCATTGCCATGGGCGCCTCAGGCTCCATGCCTTCGCCACAGCTGCTGGAGGAGTACAGCCAGTTCTTTCGCCTCCTCAGCGAGCCGGCCCGCCTGCAGCTGCTCTGCCACCTGCGCCAGGGCCCCATGGATGTGGCCTCCTTGATCGAAGCCACGGGCTTTTCCCAGTCGCACATCAGCCGCCAGCTCGGCCAGCTGCAGCGCGCCGGCCTGGTGCGCTGCGAGCGCGAGGGAGCCCGCACCATCTGGGCGGCAGAGGGGGAACTGGTCGACGACCTCTGCAACCTGGTGCAGACCCGCCTCAAGCAGCGGCTCGAGGCCCAGCTCCAGCAGCTTCAGTCGGCCTGAGGCCCCCTCAGCCCCGGCGGCAGCAGCGCCCCGTCCAGCTGCGCCCCGTCCAGCTGCGCCCCCTCGAGCCGGGCGTTCTGGAGGTGGGTGTCGCGCAGGTCGCAGCCCCTCAGATCGGCGCCCCGCAGGTCGGCCTGGCTCAGGTTGGCGCCGTAGAGGCAGCACCCCTGCAGGTTGGCGTTCTGAAGGGTCGCCCCCTGGAGCTGGGCGAAGCTGAGGTCCGCGCCCCGGAAATCGGCGCCCCCCAGATCTGTGAGCTGATCCAGGCCCGAGCGGAAATCGGCCTCCACCAGCCGGGCATCGCCCCAGCGGCTGCCGGCGGCCACCACGCCCCGCAGACAGCAGCGATGCAGCAGGGCACCGCTAAAATCGGCCCCCTGCAGACGCGAGCCGGAGAGATCGGCCTCATGCCACTGGGAGCCGGTGGCCCGGATACCGGCGAGGTCGGCACCCCAGAGCAGGGCCTGCTGGAAGCAGCACCCCTCCAGATCGGACCCGTGCAGGCTGGCCCGGCCGAAGCGGGCCTCCTTGAAGCAGCTGCCGTGCAGATCGCAGCCGGAGAGGTCCAGGTCCACCCCGTCGAGGTCGCCGAGCCGCAGGCCGGGGAAGTGGCGCTGGCCCAGGGAGAGGGCCTGCCGCAGCCCCGCCAGATCCACCGGCAGGGGCCCGGGCGCGGTCCCCATCAGAGAATCGCCGCCAGGGCGTCGAGCTGCTGGCGGCGGGCATCGAGCATCAGCTTCTCCGCCTGGGCCATCAATTTGAACACCCCCCGATCGATCACCTCGTAGAACACGAGGCTGCCCTCGGGCCGGCGCCGCACCACCCCGGCGATGGTGAGCAGCTTCAGGTGCTTCGACACCAGCGCCTGGCTCAGGCCGGTCTTCTCCACCACGGCCGTGACGTTGAGGGAGCCGCCGCGCAGGGCCTCCAGCACCGCCAGGCGATTCGGCTCGGAGAGCACCTTGAAGTACTCGGCGAGGGCGTCCATGAGTGAGGGCAGGGGCGGCAGCAGCATGATTCTAGACCCGATCCCATGGCGGCAGGTCGATGAACCGGTTCCATGACAAGCCAGTTTCACGGTTAGCTGGTTTTGCGATTAGCCAGTTTCACGCCACTGCAGGCACAAGTCATCACGCTTCCGTGATGCTGTGATTATGATTCCCTGGTCTGCCCTGCCGGCCGTCGATGCCGCCTCCCCACGGACCGCCCGGCGGTCCTCCGCTCCATTCCTGCCTGCCCCGGAACTGGCCCGAACAGCAGGCGCTGCTGGAGCGCCAGCACCTCCGCCTCGCCCGACAGATCGAGCAACTGCTCCGCGAGCACACCGCCCCGGCCGGTGAACCCGACCACGCCGCCGGGGAGCGCCAGCGAAGCGCCTCCTGGCGGATGCTCCACGCGGTGCGGCTGCACCTGCGGCTGGAGGAGCGGTGGCTGAGTCACCACGGCGCGCTCTCGCCCCAGCACCGGCGCGCCCACCGGGAAGCGGTGCTGCTGGCCATGGCTGCCCTGCACCGCTCGGGCTCCGATCGCGCCAGCCGCCTGGAGGTGCTGCTCACCCTGCAGGGCTGGCACGAGAGCCATGGGCAGAGCACCGATGCCCTCGCCTACGCCCAGATCCAGCACGGCCACGGCCCCCAGCCGGGCCCCCAACCAAAGCCGCCCCAGCGCGAGTAGCGCCTCCATCCCGCGCCCTGTTGTCTGCCCCGCCCACGCCCCTCTCCCCATGACCGCCACCGCACCCCGAGCCGCCAGCAGCGCCACCCCGGCCGCCCCCCATCTGCGGGAAGACCTGCTCACGCCCCGCTTCTACACCACGGAAATCGAGAAGGCAGCCCGCACCGATCTGCAGCGTGAACGGATCGCCTTCGAAGCGATGCTGCAGGAAATGGAGACCGACTACAACCGCGACCCCTTCGACCGCAAGGCCCCGCTGGGCCGCCTGAAGGCCCTCAGCCCCGAGGAGAAGGAGGCCTACGAGAGCTACCTGGTGCGCTCCTGCGTATCAGAATTCTCCGGCTTCCTGCTGTTCAAGGAACTCTCCCGCCGCCTGCTGCAGCAGGGGCAGGAGGAGATGGGGCGCCTCTTCCAGCTGATGGCCCGCGATGAGGCCCGCCACGCCGGCTTTCTCAACCGGGCCCTGGTGGCGGAAGGCATCGAGATCGATCTGCCCGGCCTCAGCACCCGGCGCCCGATCACCTGGTTTCCCCTGAACTGGGTGCTGGTTTCGGTGTATCTCTCCGAGAAGATCGGCTACTGGCGCTACATCCTCATCGACCGGCGCCTCAAGACCCATCCGGATCACAACTTCGCGCCGCTGTTTGATTTCTTCGAGCCCTGGTGCCAGGACGAGAACCGCCACGGCGACATCTTCAACGTGCTGATCCGCTGCTGGCCCGAACTCCAGCAGGGGCTGCAGGGCCAGCTGCTGAGCCGCTTCTTCCTGTGGAGCGTGTTTCTCACCCACAGCCTCACGGTGTGTGAGAGTGGCAACTTCTACCGGATCCTGGGCATGGATCCAGCGGCCTTCGATGCGGAGGTGCTACGTAACACCAACCGCACCGCCCGCCGCGCCTTCCCGCGGGTGTTCGATCTGGAGAACGGGACGTTCCTGGCGCTGCGGGATCGGATCGTGGAGACATACCGGGAGCTGAAGGCCAGCCGCGGCCTGCGCAAGCTGGGACTGCGGCTGCGGTTCCTGGGCTTGCTGGCACAGCAGTTCTGCCAGCCGATGGTGGCCAGCGGCAGCAGCGCCGATCCTCGCCGCCCCCAGGCGGTGGTGGCCTGAGGGGAGCCCCTGAGGGGGAAGAACCGCGAAGATCCCACAACATTGCAGAACAGTCAAATCTCGATGTCGTCGCATGCCGCTAACGTTATGCCGTTGATAAGCAGGCTCACTCCATGGCCGCCGCCCCCTCGATCTCCGATCACGCCACCGCCGCCGATCAGCGGCAGCACCGCGGCTTCGGGCCGCGGGTGCGCCGCCTCCACGCCCGCATCGGCAAGGCCCACCACCAGGCCGAGGGCATGGCCTTCTCCCGCGCCCTGCTGGCCAGCGAGGCCACGCCCCTGCAGCTGGCAGCCCTGATCCGCGCCCTGGCTCCGGCCTACGCGCTGCTGGAGCGCGAAGCGCCCCTCCAGGCCGCGGCCCTCGGAGCCCTCTCGCTCCCCTGGAGCGACCTGGCCCGCAGCGCCGCCCTCGCCCACGACTGCGCCCTGCTCGCCGCCCTGCCGGCCACGCCGGCCTCCCCCGCCGCCGCCGCCTGGCTGGAGCGACTGCAGGAGCTGGCGCGGGTGGCTCCCCACCGCCTGATGGCGCATGTGTACATGCGCTACGGCGGCGATCTCTCCGGCGGCCAGCAGCTGGCGGCGCAGGCCCAGCACATCCTGGCGGCCCACGGCCTGCCGGCCCTGAGCTTCTGGGAGTTCTCCGCCGACCTGCCCCGCCTCAAGCAGCAGCTGCACCAGGGCTTCGAAGAGCTGGATCTCTCCCCGGAGGAGGAAGAGGAACTGCTGGAGGAATGCGAGCTCGCCTTCCAGGCCACCCAGCGGCTCCTGGCGGAGCTGAGTTCGCTCGCCTGAATCCCCCCACCGTTCCCCTCCCCCGCCGAACCCGATGACCCTCGCCCCGTCTGCCCCCCCGAGCCAGTCCGCGCCGCAGGAGCTGCTCGAGCTGCTGATCCGCTACGACCAGCCGGTGCCCCGCTACACCAGCTACACCACCGCCGCCGCCTTCCACGGCGG
Source organism: Synechococcus sp. (assembly GCA_046081905.1). GTDB lineage: Bacteria > Cyanobacteriota > Cyanobacteriia > PCC-6307 > Cyanobiaceae > CBW1002. The sequence continues at coordinate 8,753 of JBJTWS010000251.1, forward strand.
GGTTGGAGCCTCCGATCTGGCCGCCCAGCTGGCCGCACCCACCAGGGCGCCGCTCTCGCTCTACGTGCATGTGCCCTTCTGCCGGCACGCCTGCTGGTACTGCGGCTGCAACCGCATCACCACCCAGGCCGGATCGAAGGTGGTGGCTCCGTACCTGGAGGCCCTCGCCAAGGAACTCACCCTGGTGGAGCGGGCCTCCGGCCAGCGGCGGCGGCTGGAGCAGCTCCACTGGGGCGGCGGCACTCCGAACTACCTCACGGCCGCGGAAACGGGCCAGCTCTGGGACCTGATCGCCCGCCACTTCGACCTGGCCGGCGATCTGGAGGCCTCGATCGAGGTGAACCCGGAATTCCTCAGCCGCGATGGGGTGCTGGGCCTGCGGCAGCAGGGCTTCAACCGGATCAGCTTCGGGATCCAGGACGCCGATCCGGACGTGCAGGCGGCGGTGAACCGGGTGGTGCCGGCCGAGCAGCTGCGGCGGGTGATGGGCTGGATGCGGGAGGCCGCCTTCGCCTCGGTGAACGTGGACCTGATCTGCGGCCTTCCCCGCCAGACGCCGGATCGCTTCGCCACCACCCTGGAGCTGGTGCAGGAGCTGCGGCCCGATCGGATCTCCCTGTTCTCCTTCGCCTACCTGCCGGAGCAGCTGCCCCTGCAGCGCCGCATCGCCGCGGACGATCTCCCCAGCCAGCGCGAGCGGCTCACGATGCTGCGGAACGCCCAGGAACGCCTGCTGGCGGCGGGCTATGAGGCGATCGGCATGGACCACTACGCCCTGCGCAGCGATCCCCTGGCGGAGGCGGCCCGCCAGGGCACGCTGCACCGCAACTTCCAGGGCTACACCACCGGCGGTGAACGGGAGCTGCTGGGGGTGGGGGTCACGGCCATCAGCCAGTTCCCCCACCTCTTCAGCCAGAACCTGCGCGACCTGAAGGCCTACGTGCAGGCGGTGGAGGCGGGGCAACTGCCGGTGGAGCGGGGCCTAGTGGTGCGGGATCCGGAGGTGCTGGAGCGGCGGGAACTGATCCGCCAGGTGATGTGCACCTTCCGGGCGCACTTCGATGCCGAACGCTTCGCCGCGGAGGGGCGGGAGCTGCGGCGGCTCGAGCGCGATGGCCTGGTGCGCCTGCAGCGCCGGGGGAACCGGGGCGAACTGGAGGTCACCCCGGCAGGCCGCTGGCTGATCCGCAGCGTGGCGGCGGTGTTCGATCCGCAGCAGCGGCAGCGGGCCAGCGGCTCCCGCCTGCTCTGAAGCGCACGCCCGCGGCCGGTTGGGCGGTTACCCGGGAGCGTGCCATTGGTCACCAGAGCCGGTCACACCCTGACGTCTGGGGGGTCGGGGGCGATTCCTAGGGTCCCGGCCATCCACGCCCAACCCATGGACCGGATCGAAACGCAACGGCACCACACCCCCACGACACAGGGTGCCCGACGGCGGCTTCTGCTCGCCCTGGGGGCCTCCAGCCTGGCGCTGCTCGGCCTCGCCCCCCTCACCCAGCCGCCGCAGGCCCAGGCCCAGGCGCAGGCGAAGGAGATCGGCGTGTACTCCGGCCGCCACTACAACACCGACAAGGAGCTCTACCGCCAGTTCGAGCAGCGCACCGGCATCCGCGTGAAGCTGCTGGAGGGCAAGGACGACGCCCTGATCGAGCGGATCCGCCAGGAAGGCAAGAACACCTCCGCCGATGTTCTCGTGCTGGTGGATGCCGCCCGGCTGGACCGGGCCACCGACCTGGGCCTCTTCCAACCCACCCGCTCCAGCACCCTGCAGCGGGATGTGCCGGCCTCGCTGCGGGATTCCCAGGGCCGCTGGTACGGCCTCACCCGCCGGGTACGGGCCGTGATCGTGAACCCGAAACTGGTGCAGCCCAGCCAGATCCGCACCTACGCCGACCTGGCCAAGCCTTCCCTGCGGGGCCAGCTCTGCCTGCGCGACAACAAGAGCGTCTACAACCAGTCGCTGGTGGCCGACCAGCTGATTCAGCGGGGCGAGGCCGCCACCCGCACCTGGGTACGGGGCATGGTGGCGAACCTCAAACCCAACCAGCCGCTGTTCACCTCCGATACGCCCCTGGCCAGGGCCGTGGCCCAGGGCGACTGCGGCGTGGGGGTGGTGAACACCTACTACGTGGCCCGGATGCTGTCGGGCGAGAGCGGCAGCGCCGATCAGCAGCTGGCTCGCCAGCTGCAGATGGTGTTCCCCAACCCGGCGCACGTGAACATCAGCGGTGCCGGCGTGACCCGCTGGGCGAAGAATCCCACCGCCGCCCGGCAACTGATCGAGTTCCTGGCCTCCCCCACCGGCGGCAAGGGCTACGCCGAGGCGAACCACGAATACCCGCTCAAGGGCTACGGCGGCAGCCGCATCCTCAACGGCTGGGGACCGTTCAAGGCCGACAGCGTCTCCGCCGAGCAGATGGGGGCACGCAACAAGGCCGCCGTGGCCCTGATGCAGAACAACGGCTGGAACTGACCAGCCCGGAGGGAGGCCGGCTCAGTCGGCCTCCGGGTGGGGATGGCGCAGCTGGGCGATGGCGCTGTCGTGCAGCCGTTGCCCGTGCTCGTGCTCCTGAACCCAGGTGGCCTCCTCCTCCAGGGCGGTGCGCTGATCGGTGCCCTGGGGGTGGCGGCTGATCTGGGCCAGTTCGGCCTCGTGGTGTCGTTCCTGCCGCTGATGGGCCTCGGCCCAGGCGAGGAACTCCGGCGCGGGGCCGCTTGCGGCGTGGCCCGTGGCGGCGTGACCCGTGCCGTCGTGGGCGGAGGGGTTGTGTTCGGTGGCCATGGGGGAAACCAAACTCCACCCTCCACCCTGCCCAGCCAGGGCCGCGCCGCCGGATCCCCTTGATGAGTCTTCAGAGAGGAGGCTGGCGGGGCTGCCGCCCAGCGGAGCTCAGGAGTGGTGCACCTGCAGGTGGCGGCGGAAGGCGTCGAGGAAGCGCAGCCGCTCCGGCGTGCAGGTGCCCCGGCGGGAGGTGAGCAGATCGGTGGTGGTGGCGGCGATCTCCGCCCGCGGCAGACAGCGCACCAGTTCCTGCTCGAGTTGCTCGAACACCGGCTGCGGTCCCGTCTCCAGCATCGATTCCTCCGGGCTGGAGCCCTGGCACGGCTGGGGCGCAGAACTTTCCAGCACCCGATCGAGGCTGGAAAGCAGGACGTTCCGCCGCCATGTGAGGTAGGACGTCATTGGCTCCGAAGGATTTCCTTGCTGCTCCAGTGTGAACACCCGAGGGGAAAGAAGGCCGGCGTGACTTGACCTTTCGTGACCCATCATCTTGGCTTCGGGATTGCTGCTCATCAGCAGATCCGCACCGTTTGAACGCAGAATTTCCGTCTTTGTACAAGCGCAGACACAGCACTTCCTGCTGAACTCCCGCTGGCCGGCGCAGGGGCTTCTGCCGCGGGCTGGCGGGCGCAGGTGTGGCGTCAGGGCTCCCGCACCCGCCGGGACACCGGCGTGGGCCAATCCACACCAGCCGGTCTCAGGGCATCACCTCCAGTTCGGTGACGCCATGGCGCTGCACCAGCTCCGCCAGGGCCAGCAGATCCTGGGCCTTGATCACCCCGATGCAGCCCTCGGTGCCGCTCTCCGGCCCCATGCCGGCGCTGGGATCGTGGTGAATCCCCAGGGCCCGCCGCTCGGTGGGAAAGGTCGGCTCCAGCCCGATCCACACCAGCCGGCCCAGTTCGCTGGGGAGATCGGTGGCCTCCTCCAGGGACACCACCCCCGAGAGGCGGTAGTGGCCGGCCGGCAGCGGCGCGCCGCTGCCGAGGCGGTTGCGGTCGCCCGCCTGGCGGTCGGCACGGCCCGAGAGGGCCGCAAAGGCCTGGGGAGGCTGGCCGGGGATCTCCAGCTGCAGGCTCCAGACGGGATCGCCGCTGGCCGGCAGGGTGCGATCGGTGCGCAGCAGCCGGAGCTGGGCGGAGGCCCGGGCCGGCCCGGCCAGGCAGAGAAGCAAGGGGAGAGCCGCGGCCAGGCCCAGGGCCAGGGGAGCACGGCTGGACTGCCGGACGGCCATCAACGGGGAGGCGGGAGCCGGTGATAGCGCTCCCCCCGGAGCCGTCCAGGGCGGCGGGCCCTGGGGATTCACCACGATCCCAGCGCCGGCATGGGGCCGGAGAGCGGCACCGAGGGCTGCATCGGGGTGATCAAGGCCCAGGATCTGCT
>JBJTWS010000252.1:0-7844 GCA_046081905.1 Synechococcus sp.
CCTTGCTGCGCACCTCCCGGGAGAGGCCGAGGGCCTCGCGCTGGTCGATCTCGCCACTGAGCACGCGCACGGCACAGGCCGTGCAGCAGCCATTGCGGCAGCTGAACGGCAGTGTCTCCCCCTGCTGCTCGAAGCTGCGCAGGATGTACTCCCCCTCGGGCACCTCGCGGCGGATCACCCGGTTGGCCTGACGCCAGTGGACCGTGATGGAATGGGTGCGGGTCATGGGGGCGGAGGCGGAGAGCCGGCTGCAGGCCTGGCTGCTACATTGCCACTCGGTTGCCCCATTTTGCCCCCGGAGAGGTGGCCGAGTGGTCGAAGGCGCAGCACTGGAAATGCTGTATAGGGGCAACTCTATCGAGGGTTCGAATCCCTCCCTCTCCGTTCCAGAAGCCGGTCCCAAAGGCCGGTTTTTTTGTGTCTTTTGGGCGTCCTACGCCTCGGGAATTTCTGTTGTGATTTCTTCGGGATTCTGATCGGTTCCGCGCAGGAATCTTTCCTGTTTCACGATCTTCCGCTAGTCGTGAGGCTCCCGCCCTCCCCTTCCCGGATGGCCCCATCTCCCCTGGAGAGAGGTCGCCACGGCGATCCTCCCCGCACCCAGCGGCAGGACTACGGCCTGGTGCTTCTGCAGTTGCTCTGGCGCATGCGGCTCGATCTGCTGCTCTACGGGCTGATCTGCCTGGCGGTGTGGCTGCGGGGGCCGCTGTCGCTGCGCTGGACCCTGAACTCGATGGGGCTCTCGGTGCTGGGCATCGCCGTGTCGATCTTCATCGCCTTCCGCAACACCCAGGCGATCGGGCGCTGGTGGGAGGCCCGCACCCTCTGGGGCGCGATGGTGAACCACAGCCGCAAGTGGCGCGACACCCTGCTGGCCCATGTGGCGCCGGAGCATCTGGCCACGCCGCGGGGAGGCTGCCTGGTGGAGTTCCAGGTGGCGCAGGTGTGGCTGCTCAACTTTGAGCTGCGCAACTACTGGCGGGTCGATCTGCGCCGGGGCATCGAGGCGTTGCTGGCGGATCTGGGCCTGCCGCCCTCCGTGGGCCTGCAGGAACTCTGCCGCCGCCGTGCCCTGGCGGTCCAGGCCCTGTTTCGCGATGGCTGGATCGATGCCTGGGGCCGCCACCAGCTGGTGGATGTGTCCAACCAGTGCCTCGATGCGATCGGCGGCCTGCAGCGCATCCGCAACACGCCGATTCCAGCCTCCTACGACGTGTTCGTGCGGCTGATCAGCTGGCTCTACGGCGTGCAGCTGCTGCTGTGCTTCTACCGGGATCAGCGCTACTGGGTGGGGCTGCTGCTCTTCCTCGGCTTTCTGCTGGCCGAGCGGATCGGGGCCTACGTGGAGGGTCCCTTCGACCGCGACGGCAGCTGCTTTTCCCTTCCCCTCAATGCCATCTGCAGCGGCATCAGCACCGACCTGATGGAGCGATCCCTAGATCTGGGCCGCTTCCAGCCCAGCGTCGACCCCACCCGCTGGGATTGAGTCAGCAACGGAAGGCGCCCCTATGCTCCGGCCCAACGGGGGGATTCCGATGCAACGGCGGAGGCTGCTGGGTTCGGCCGCACTGGCGGCCGGCGCCGGTCTGCTCTCCTCCTGCCGCATCCGCCGGGTCGAGGGGGGCGCTGTCGACTCGGGCCTGCCCCGGGTGCGCTGGCGCATGGCCACCAGCTAGCCCCACTCGCTCGACACTATTTTCGGGGGCGTTGAAACCATCTGCCAGCGGGTTCGCGAGCTGAGCAGCGGCCGGTTCGAGATCGTGCCCTTCGCCGCCGGGGAACTCGTGCCGGGCCTCGAGGTGCTCGATGCCGTGCAGAACGGCTCGGTGGAGTGCGGCCACACCTCCAGCTACTACTACATCGGCAAAAATCCGTCCCTGGCCTTCGGCACCTCCGTGCCGTTCGGGCTCACGGCGCAGCAGTAGAACGCCTGGCTGTACGAAGGCGGTGGCAACGATGCCCTCAACCGCATCTACGCCGATTTCGGGGTGATCAGCTTCCCCGCCGGCAACACCGGTGCCCAGATGGGCGGCTGGTTCAAGCGGCCCCTGGAGGGGCTCTCCTCCCTGCAGGGCCTGAAGATGCGCATCCCCGGGCTCGGTGGCAAGGTGATGGCTGCCCTGGGGGTGAACGTGCAGGTGCTGCCGGGCGGCGAGATCTTCCTCGCCCTCGATCGCGGCGCCATCGACGCCGCCGAGTGGAGCGGCCCCTACGACGACGAGAAGCTGGGCCTGGCCCGGGCGGCCCGCTACTACTAATACCCCGGCTGGTGGGAGCCGGGTCCCACCGTGTCCACCCTGGTGAACCTGCGGGCCTGGCGCCGGCTGCCGGAGGAGTACCGGGTGATGCTCTCCACCGCCTGCTGGGAGGTGAACCTGCAGATGCTCAGCCGCTACGACACCCTCAATGCACAGGCCCTGCAGCGGCTCGTGAAGGGCGGCACGCAGCTGGAGTTCTACGGCGACGCCATCCTCACGGCCGCCCGGGAGGCCAGCTTCCAGCTCTATGCCGACACCGCCTCCGGTGATGCCACGTTCCGCCAGATCTTCGAGCAGTGGCGCATCTTCCGCCGCCAGATCCACGACTGGAACCGGGTGAACGAATACTCCTTCGCCCGCTTCGTCTACGGCAACCCGGAGGCGAAGCCATGAGGCCCTGGCTGGCCCTGGCTGCCCGCATTGATGCCCTCAACCGTGCCATGGCGGTGCTGGCGCGCTGGGCCCTGCTGCTGATGCTCGCCCTGGGGGGCTGGAACGTGGTGGGCCGCTACGTGGGGCTCGCGGTGGGGCGGAACCTGAGCTCCAACGGCCTGATCGAAGCGCAGTGGTACCTCTTCGCTGTGGTGTTCCTGCTGGCGATGGGCTACACCCTCCACACCAACGGCCACGTGCGGGTGGATGTGCTGCAGGGTCGCTGGGGCCCGCGCCGCCGCGCCCGGGTCGAGTTGGGCGGCACCCTGGCCCTGCTGCTGCCCTTCGCCCTGGTGGTGCTGCTGGTGTCGCTGGAGCCCGCCTGGGCCTCCTGGCGGATCGGTGAACTCTCCCCCGATCCCGGCGGTCTGCCGCGCTCCTGGGTGAAGGTGTTGATTCCGCTCGGCTTCCTGCTGCTGGCCCTGCAGGGGGTGGCGGAGGCGATCCGGCTGCTGGCCTCGCTGCGTTCCGCAGGCCCCGCAGCTGCGGACCGCGAAGCGGGCCCCGATCCGGGCGTGGAGGTCTGAGCCCATGTGGGAGATCGAGCTCCTCGGCTGGGTGATCAGCTTCGATGCCGGCGAAGTGCTGGGGCCGGGCATGTTCCTCGCCCTGGTGATCGCCCTGCTCAGCGGCTATCCGGTGGCCTTCGGCCTGGGCGGAGTGGCGGTGATCTTCGGGCTGCTGGGAATCGGCCTCGGCGTGATCGATGCCTCCTTCCTCACGGCCCTGCCCCAGAGGATCTTCGGGATCATGGCCAACATGACCCTGCTGGCCATCCCGGCCTTCGTGTTCATGGGGGCCATGCTCGAAAAGTCGGGCATCGCCGAGCGGCTGCTCGAAACCATGGGTCGTCTGCTGGGCCGGGTACGGGGCGGCCTCGCCCTTGCCGTGGTGCTGGTGGGCGCCCTGCTGGCAGCCACCACCGGCGTGGTGGCCGCCACGGTCACCACCATGGGGCTGATCTCCCTGCCGGCGATGCTGCGGGCCGGCTACGACCGCTCCCTGGCCACCGGCGTGATCGCCGCCTCCGGCACCCTCGGCCAGATCATCCCGCCCAGCATCGTGCTGGTGGTGCTCGGCGATCAGCTCGGGGTACCGGTGGGCGACCTCTTCCTCGGCTCCCTGATTCCCGGGGTGCTGATGGCCGCCGTGTTCGCGGTCTATGTGCTGGTGATCAGCGTGCTCCAGCCGCAGCTGGCCCCCCCGCTCGACACCACCGGCCTGCCGCCCCCCTCCCCCGCCCGCCTGCTGCGGGTGCTGGCCGCCCCGCTGGGGCTGATCCTGCTGGTGCTGGGCAGCATCTTCTTCGGCATCGCCACCCCCACAGAGGCCGGTGTGCTCGGCGCCCTGGGGGCCATGGGGCTGGCTGCCCTCGAGGGAGGGTTCAGCCGATCCGCCCTCGATCAGGTGTGCGACGACACGGTGCGCACCACCGCGATGGTGATGGCGATCCTTCTGGGCTCCACCGCCTTCAGCCTCGTGTTCCGCGGCGTGGGCGGCGATGTGCTGATCAGCGAGCTGCTGCTCAACCTCCCGGGCGGAGCCACCGGCTTTCTGGCGGTGAGCATGCTCGTGATCTTCCTGCTTGGCTTCTTCATCGATTTCTTCGAGATCGCCTTCATCGTGGTGCCGCTGCTGCTCCCCAGCGCCCGTCAGCTGCTGGGGCCCGAGTCGCTGCTGTGGCTCGGGGTGGTGATCGGCACCAACCTGCAGACCTCCTTCCTCACGCCCCCCTTCGGTTTTGCCCTCTTCTATCTGCGCGGCGTGAGCCCGCCGGAGGTGGCCACCGGCGCCATCTACCGCGGTGCCGTACCCTTCATCGCCCTGCAGCTCGCGGTGCTGCTGCTGATCCTGCTCTTCCCCTCCCTGGTGACCCTGCTTCCGTCCCTGGCCTATGCCGCCGGTTGATTCCCCGCCGACTCGGCTTCCCTACTTCGAGCTCGAGGCCGTGGATGCCTACCTGGGCTCGCGGCTGGTGTTCCGCAACCTCAGCCTGCAGCTTCTCCTGGGGCAGCACACGGTGGTGCTGGGGCCGAACGGGGCCGGCAAGAGCGCCCTGCTGCGGCTGCTCTGCCGCTCGCTCTATCCAGTGGTGCAGAGCGGTTCGCGGCTGCGGATCTTCGGCCAGGAAACCGTGAATCTCTGGGAGCTGCGCTCCCGCCTGGGGCTGGTGTCGGAGGAACTGCAGAGCGCCTATGGCCGCCCCGTGCCCGCCGCCGATGTGGTGCTCTCCGGCTTCTTCGGCTCGGTGGGGATCGGCCGCAGCCAGCAGGCCACCGCCGCCCAGCGGCGGCGGGTGGAGGACCTGATGCAGGAGCTGGGCCTCGCCGATCTGGCGCTGCGGCCCTGCGGCCAGTTCTCGGAAGGACAGCGGCGCCGGCTGCTGCTTGCCCGGGCCCTGGTGCACCGGCCCGAGGTGCTGGTGCTGGATGAACCCACCAACGGGCTGGATCTGCGCTCCCGCCACCAGCTGCTGGCGATTCTGCGGCAGCTGGCGGCGGCGGGCACCACCCTGCTGCTGGTGACCCACCAGATCGAGGCGATCGTGCCGGAGGTGGAGCGGGCCGTGCTGCTGCGTCGCGGCCGGGTGGTGGGGGATGGGCCCGCCGAGGACCTCCTGCAGGCCGAACCCCTCAGCCACCTGTTCGACACGCCCCTTCAGGTAATCCGCTCCGGCGGCTGGCGGCAGGTTCTCCCCGCCTGACTACATTGAAGGGGGCGTGCTGGAGGTCTGGATGACCCTCTCCCCCCTCTGCGAAGGTTCCACCGAGCACTACCGCGGCCGGTGCCTGGAGCTGCGCCAGGTTCCCCAGGGCTGGACAGCGGTGCTGCGCAGCAAGGCCGGTCCTGTGGCCGATGTGGTGCTCCACACCCAACTGGGCCACACCCCCTGGCCCAGTCCGGAGGAGGCCCTGGCCGCCGCCCGCCACTGCGTGGATGAGCTGGCAGAGGAGGAGAACTCCTACTGACTACCCCAGAGCCCATCCGCCAGGCTCAGGCGGGCCGCAGCGCCACCACCGCCAGGAAGGGATCCCCCTGGGCCCCGATCCAGCCGAGTGGTCCGGCGGCCCGGGTGGTTTCCTGGATCTCCAGTGGAACGGCCCAGCCCTGGGCCTCCAGGACCCGGCGCACATAGGCCAGGTGGTCGGTGTCGCTGCCCTCCATCCAGATCCGGGCGGCCTTCTGCGGGAACATCCGGTTGCTGAAGCTCACGATCAGCTCCCCGCCGGGCCGCACCACCCGCCGCAGCTCCGCCGCCACCGCCTCGGGGGCCTGCAGGGACTGCCAGCCGGCCACGATCAGGGCCCGGTCCACCGACGCCTCCGCCAGCGGCAGCCCCTGCTCCTGGTTGAGGTTCTGCACCCAGTGGCGATCGAGGCGGGGATTGGCCTCCAGCTCCCGGGCGTTGAGGCCGTGGCCGATCACCTCCCCGTAGCGCCCCTCCGGCGGCAGGTGGCTCACCCAGCTGCTCATCAGGTCGAGCACCACCGCCCCCGGCGGGATCCTTTCGCGGTAGAGCTGCGTGAGCCGCGCCCGGAACGCCGCATCGAGGTGGTGCACGAAGCGCGGCTGGGCGTAAAAAAGGGCGTCGTCGCTGGGATCGAGCTTCTGACGCTCGGCGGCGGTGAGGAGCAGAACCGTCAGGGGGCGGCGGGCGGCAGCCACCAGCCTGGCAAGTGCCACGGGCCCGCGGAGGGGCCAGGCCGATCGCCACCATGGATAACCGTGACGAAGCCCCGGATGACGCAGCTGCAAGCGATCAACATCGCCAAGGTAACCACGATCTTCGCCCTGGCGGTCCCGGCCGTGCTGCTGGGGCTCCAGGGGGAGCGGGTGGTGCTGTATCTGGCCCTGCACATCACCTACTGCGTCTGGTGGCTGGTGGAGCAGTGGCTGCTGCCGGCGCGGCAGGAGCAGATCTTCCGGGATCGGATCGGGCCCGGCCTGGTGGTGGCCAGCGTGCTCTACGTGGGGCTGTTCTTCTCCTTGCCGGGCTGGCTGGCGATGGCCAATCCGGCCCCCCTGGCGCCACTCACCCTGGCCCTGGCGGTGGTGCTGTTCAGCTTCGGCTCGCTGATCAACACCACCGCCGATGTGCAGAAAACCACCGCCCGCCAGCTCGGGGAGGGATTGGTGTGCGACGGCGCCTGGCGGCGGATCCGGCACGTGAACTACCTGGGCGATCTGCTCCGCTACTCGAGCTTCGCCGTGCTGGCCGGTTCCCCCTGGGCCTGGCTGGTGCCGCTTTCGGTGCTGCTGGTGTACGCGCAGCGCATGAACGCCAAGGAGGAATCCCTGGCGCAGCGCTACCCCACCTTTGCCGACTACCGCTCCCGCAGCTGGCGGTTGCTGCCGGGCCTCTGGTGATCAGCCCAGCTCCAGGCAGGCCAGGCCATACACGTCCGCCAGCGACACCGGCGGCTGGCTGCCGCGGTACATCCGCACCGTCTGGGAGAGCGGCTTGAAGCCCAGCCGCTGCAGCAGTGGAGCGGCGGCGGGATTCGCTCCTGGCGCATCGATCAGCACCACCCCGTCGTGGCGGGCCAGCAATCCCTGCAGTAACCGCTCCGCCAGGGCGGGGGAATCCGCCAGCAGCGGTCCGATCCGCCAGCCCTCCCCGTGGCGCAGCAGGCAGGGCCGGATCCGCCCGAAGCCGTGGCACTGCCCCTCGCCGTCCACCAGGGCAAGCACGGTGCCGGCGCGGTGCTGCAGCCAGTCCGCCAGGAAGTGGGGCCGGGGGCTGGGTTCCCGCTGGGCGTCGTAGGCCTGCACGGCCCGTGCGGGAATGGCCTCGCCGGTGAGGCAGCGCAGTCCGCCGGGAGCGTCCGCAGTGGGTTCCGGCGCTCCCCCCGCCGGACCGAGCCGCTGCCAGCGGGTGGTGGTGGAGGCCGGCGCAAAGCCCCAGCCGGCGTAGTCGTGCAGCCGCTCGGGCGCGGCCTCCAGGCCGATGCAGGGCAGATCGGCGAGGTGCTCGAGGGCATGGCTCCAGAGGGCCACCCCGTGGCCCTGGCCCCGGTGCTGCGGCACCACCAGAAAGAGCCCGAGGAAGCCGTATTCGGCGTTGTAGCGAACCCCGGCGATGCAGCCGATCGGCTCGTGTCCCAGCCAGCCCACCCACAGCCCCTGCCGGTCGGTGTGGCGGTAGATGGCCAC
>JBJTWS010000253.1:0-6944 GCA_046081905.1 Synechococcus sp.
CCGGCTGCTGGTGGTGGCCGGCAGCACCGCCTACCGCGGCGCCGCGGCCCTGGCCCTGGCGGGCGCCAGCGGCAGCGGGGTGGGCAGCCTGCGGGCGGCCCTGCCCCAGGAGGTGGCCGAGGGGCTCTGGCGGAGCCTGCCCCACGTGGTGGTGCAGGCGGCGCTCGGGGCCACGGGCGCCGGCGGGCTGGCCCTGGGGGAACTCCCTGGGGAGGCGCTCGATCGCCTCGATGCGGTGGTGCTGGGGCCGGGGCTGGGCCGGCCCGCTGCGGCTGGGGAGAGCGCCCTGGCGGAAGCGGCGCTCTGGCAGGCCCTGGCCGGCTTCGAGGGGCTGCTGGTGCTCGATGCCGATGGGCTCAACCGGCTCGCCGATCCCGCCTGGCTGGCCCGCCGGGCGGGCCCCACCTGGCTCACCCCCCACCGGGGGGAGTTCGATCGGCTCTTCCCTTCCCTGGCGGGGGAACCTCCCCTGGAGGCCGCCCGCCGGGCGGCGCAGCAGGCGGGGTGCACGGTGCTGCTCAAGGGGGCCCGCAGCGTGGTGGCCGCTGCCGATGGCCGCCTCTGGCAGTTGCGGCGGGCGTGGCCGGCGGCGGCACGGGCGGGGCTGGGCGATGTGCTGGCGGGATTCGCGGGGGGGATCGGCGCCCGGGCCGTGGCGGCCGGGGGGCTGGGGGTGGATCTGCCGCCGCTGCTGGCCGGGGCGGCCCTGGCCCACGCGGAGGCCGGGGGGCTGGTGGTGCGCCAGGGCGGTGAGGGGGCGGCGGCGCCGGCGGCAGTGGCGAAGGCGTTACCGGCAGTGATGAAAGTCAAGAAATCACCACATCTGCAGGCAGACAATGTGCGATGAGAACTTCAGAATTGGTCTGAGGTTGGACTAGAGTTTCAACTGTGTGGTTTTGCTGTCAGAAGCTGAAGGGTTTTTGAAAGTACAGCGCCATTTCTGCTTTTTCCGGGATAGTCGACTTTCCCCTCCGTTTGTCTTCCATGGCGACCTCACCCCTCACGGCGGGAGATTCCGGTCGCCGTCGTCACAGTGATCCGATCAGCTGGTACCTCGCCACCATCGGCCGCGAACCCCTACTCACCCCCGCCGAGGAGATCGAGCTCGGCAATCAGGTGCAGGCGATGATGCAGCTGCTGGAGCAGGGGGAAAGCGAGGAGCTCAGCGAAAAGGAGAAGCGGATCGTGCGCCTCGGCCGGCGCTCGAAGCAGCGAATGATGAATTCGAATCTTCGCCTGGGTGTGAGTGTCGCCAAGAAATATCAGGGCAAGGGTCTGGAATTGCTCGATCTCATCCAGGAGGGATCCCTGGGCCTCGAGCGCGCCGTGGAGAAGTTCGATCCCACCCGCGGCTACAAGTTCTCCACCTACGCCTTCTGGTGGATCCGCCAGAGCATGACCCGGGCCATCGCCTGCCAGTCGCGCACGATCCGCCTGCCGGTGCACCTCAGCGAGCGGCTCACCACCGTGCGGCGCGTGAGTCTGGAGCTGGCCCACAAGCTCGGCGCGATGCCCAGCCGCCGCGAGATCGCCGAGGCGATCGATATGCCGCTCGACGAGCTCGACTCGCTCCTGCGGCAGGCCCTCACCACCTCAGCCTGGATGCGCCCGTGAGCGGCGAGGAGGGCCGCAGTTTCCTCTGCGACCTGATCGCCGACAGCTCCACCGAGGAGCCGCTCGATCAGGTGGAGCGCGGCATCCACCAGGAGCAGCTGGGCCGCTGGCTCAGTCAGCTCACCGAGCAGGAGCAGGAGGTGCTGCAGCTGCGCTTCGGTCTGAACGGCGAGGAGCGGCACACCCTCGCCGAGATCGGCCGGCGGCTGGATGTGTCCCGCGAGCGGGTGCGCCAGTTGGAACTGAAGGCCCTGCGGAAGCTGCGCAACCTCACCCGCCGTCAGCCGCCCGGCCTCTGAGGGGGGCCGGGCGACGGGCTCAGTCCTCGCCCACCAGGCTCAATCCTCAGCCCAGATGTAGCGGGTCAGCTCGGCGCCATCCGGCTCGGGTGCCGCCAGGGCGAACTCCACGCAGTCGCTGATCTCGGCGTCGATTTCGCGATCGATCCCCTTGAGCTCCACCTCGCTGGCCAGGCCCTGGGCCTGCAGGTGGCGGGCCAGCTGCTTGATCGGGTCGCGCTGGGCCCAGAACTGCTTCTCGGCCTCGTCGCGGAGTTCGTCGGGGTCGGCGAGGGAGTGGCCGCGGAAGCGGTACGTGAGGCATTCGAGCAGGGTGGGACCTTCACCGTCGCGGGCCCGCTCCAGGGCGCGCTGGGCCGCTGCCCGCACGGCGAGCACATCCATGCCGTCCACCTCCTCGCCGGCCATGCCGAAGGCGGCCGCCTTGCGCCAGATCTGGGGATCGCTGGTGGCGCGGTCGTGGTCCATGCCGATCGCCCAGCGGTTGTTCTCCACCACGAACAGGATCGGCAGCTTCCAGAGGGCCGCCATGTTGAGGCACTCGAAGAACTGGCCGTTGTTGCAGGTGCCATCGCCGAAGAAGGCGGCGGTCACCGCGTCGCTGCCGGCATCGCCGAGGGCATCGCGGCGGTAGCGGCTGCTGAAGGCGGCGCCGAGGGCCACCGGGATCCCCTCCCCGATGAAGGCATAGCCCCCCAGCAGGTGGTGCTCCCGGGAGAAGAGGTGCATGGAGCCGCCGCGGCCCTTGCTGCAGCCGGTCTCCTTGCCGAACAGTTCGCTCATCACCTCGCGGGCGGGCACACCGCAGCTGAGGGCATGCACGTGGTCGCGGTAGGTGCTGCAGAACCAGTCGTGCTGTGCCTTCATGGCCTTGATCACACCCGTGCTCACGGCCTCCTGGCCGTTGTAGAGGTGCACGAAGCCGAACATCTTGCCGCGGTAGTACATCTCCGCGCACTTGTCCTCGAAGCGGCGGCCCAGCACCATGTCGCGGTAGAGCATCAGGCCCTCCTCGCGGCTGATGCTGATCGCGCCGGCGGGGTAGAGGGAGGCCAGCCGCTCGGCGTGGCTGCCCGCGGACGTCGCGGGGATGGCGCCGTCGGTGCTGCTGGTTTCTGCGGCCATCTCCTGCGTCATGTCGGCCCGGCTGCTTGCTGCGTATTGCCGACTGTACGGGGTCCGACATCGTTTGGCCGTTCAGAACGCTTCCCCTGCCTACAGTCAGCCGCCAGGAGCGGGTGCCTGGTTGGAACTGCCGATCGATCATTTCCGCCTGCTCGGCGTCAGCCCCTCCACCGACGCCCAGACCGTGCTCCGCACCCTGCAGCAGCGGCTGGATCGTCCCCCTGACCAGGGCTTCACCCACGAGTGCCTCGAGGCCCGCGCCCACCTGCTGCGCACCACGGCCGATCTGCTCACCGATGAGCCCCGCCGCCGGGCCTATGAGGATCAGCTCCTCTCGCTCGAGGCCGGCGACAACCATGTCCTGGCGGCCCTGGAGGTGGCCAGCTCCCACGAGGTGGGCGGGTTGCTGCTGCTGCTGGAGGCCGGCCAGCCGCTGGAGGCCTTCGAGCAGGCGGAGCGCTGCCTGCAGCCGCCCCGCGCCCCCTCCCTGGGCAGCGGCCGGGAGGCCGACCTCACCCTGCTGGCGGGGCTGGCCAGCCAGCAGGCGGCGGCGGAACTGCGGCAGCAGCGGCGCTACGAGGCCGCGTCCCAGGTGCTGGCGCGGGGGCTGCAGCTGCTGCAGCGCATGGGCCAGTGCGCCGCCCTGCGGGAGCGGATGGCCCAGGACCGGGACGAACTGCTGCCCTACCGGGTTCTGGATCTGCTCAGCCGCGACCTCGCCGCCGAGGGTCAGCGGCAGGAAGGACTGGCGCTGCTGGAGCAGCTGGTGCAGCTGCGCGGCGGCTTCGATGCCAACTCCAACGTGCTGCTGCGGCACGAGGAATTCCAGGTTTTCTTCGGCCAGATCCGCTCCTTCCTCACCCTGCAGGAACAGCTCGATCTCTTCGCCCAGTGGGCCCAGGCGGGCTCCCTGCAGGCGGATCTCCTGGCCAGCCAGGCCCTCACGGCCAGCGGCTTCGCCCAGCGCAAACCCGAGCGGATCGCGGCCGCCCTGGAGCGCCTCTCCCTCCAGGGCGGCGAGGGGCGTCCGGTGGAGCAGGCCTGCCTGCTGCTGCTCCTGGGGGACGTGGACCGGGCCGAGGCCCTCTTCCGCGATCGGGCACCCGAGGAGGTGCGCCGCTGGGCCGCGTCCCAGGGGGAAGACCTGCTGGCCCAGCTCTGTGCCGTCTGCCGCGACTGGCTCACGCGCGAAGTGCTGCGGGGCTACCGCGACCTGGAGGGCGAGGCCGACCTGGAGGCCTACTTCGCCGACCGCGATGTGCAGGCCTTCGTGGAGCGCCAAGACCGCATCCGCCGGCGGGCCCAGGCCGCCGCTCCCAGGTCAGACGCCCCCAGCCGGGAGGCCCCCGCTCCGGAGGCCCCGCTGGGTCCGCCCGCCGCAGCGGACCCGCCCCTGGAGCGCGGCTCCGTGCCCCCCCTGCAGGACCCCCTCTCCCCCGACTGGGACCTGACCCGCGATCCCCTCCACGCCTTTTCCACCGACCTGGGCCACCACCCCCTCGAGGCTGCCGGGCCTGGGGATCAACCGGCTGGCCCGTCCGCGGCCGAAGCGGGCAGCCACGACGATGTGCCCCTCTGGAGCTGGCCCGACCTGCAGCCGGCCCTGGCCGGCCTGGGGGATCGCCTGCGGGGTCTGCCCTCCCCCTGGTTCCTCGGCACGGGCCTGGCCCTGGCGGCGGCCCTGCTGGCCACCGGCTGGTGGCTGTGGCGGCCCAGGCCCCAGGCGGCAGCGCCCCCCCCGGCGCCCGGAGCCGTCGCCAAGCCCCCGCCGCCGGTGCAGCCACCCCGGCCCGTGGCGGCGCCGGCGGCGCAATTCCCGCTGCAGGCTCCGGAGCCCAGCGAAGCCCAGGTGCGCGCCCTGCTGGAGGCCTGGCTGGCCGCCAAGGCCGCCGTGCTGGCCGCCGCCACACCGGCGGTGCCCCTGGAGACGGTGGCCAGCTCCAGCCAGGCTGCGGCGGTGCTGCAGGAGCGGCGCCGCGATGAGGCCCGCGAGCAGCGCCAGAAGATCGAGGTGCAGGTGCTCTCCAGCCGCGTGAAGCAGAGCAGCCCCGAGAAGATCGTGCTGGCGGCGGAGCTCCGTTACGGCGATCAGCTGCTGGCGGCCGACGGCAGCACGGTGAGCAGCACCGCCCCCTTCTCCCTCACCAACACCTACGTGTTCACCCGCCAGAACGGCGCCTGGCGCCTGGCGAGCTTTCACCGCGGCGGCTGAGCGGAGCGCGGCCGGAGCACGGCTTTTTACGATCGGCTCCACCGGAAGGCCCCTGCCCCCGGCCCTGCCGTACGCCTCCCCATCCATGTTCGACGAGCTTTCCCAGCGTTTTGAAGACGCCGTCAAGGGCCTGAGGGGACAGGACCGGATCACGGAAACCAATGTGGAGGGCGCCCTGCAGCAGGTGCGGCGGGCCCTGCTGGAGGCGGATGTGAGCCTGCCGGTGGTGCGCGACTTCGTGGAGGAGGTGCGCCAGAAGGCCGTGGGGGCTGAGGTGGTGCGTGGCATCAGCCCGGATCAGAAGTTCATCCAGGTGGTGCACGAGCAGCTCGTGGACACCATGGGCGGTGAGAACACCCCCCTGGCGGCCGGCGGCAAGCCCGGGGATCCCTCGGTGGTGCTGATGGCGGGCCTGCAGGGCGCCGGCAAGACCACCGCCACCGCCAAGCTCGGCCTGCACCTGAAGGAACAGGGCCGCAAGGCCCTGCTGGTGGGCGCGGACGTCTATCGCCCGGCGGCCATTGAGCAGCTCAGAACCCTGGGCAGCCAGATCGGCGTGGAGGTGTTCAGCCTCGGCACCGACGCCAAGCCCGAGGTGATCGCCGCCGCCGGTATCGAAAAGGCGAAGGCGGAAGGCTTCGACACGGTGCTGGTGGACACCGCCGGCCGGCTCCAGATCGATCAATCGATGATGGAGGAGATGGTGCGGATCCGCGAGGCCTGCAGCCCCGATGAGGTGCTGCTCGTGGTGGATTCGATGATCGGCCAGGAGGCGGCCGAACTCACCCGCGCTTTCCATGAGCAGGTGGGCATCACCGGCGCCGTGCTCACCAAGCTCGACGGCGACTCCCGCGGCGGCGCCGCCCTCTCGATCCGCAAGGTGAGCGGCGCGCCGATCAAGTTCATCGGCACCGGCGAAAAAGTGGAGGCGCTGCAGCCCTTCCATCCCGAGCGGATGGCCAGCCGCATCCTGGGCATGGGCGACGTGCTCACCTTGGTGGAGAAGGCCCAGAAGGAGTTGGGGCTGGCCGACGTGGCCAAGATGCAGCAGAAGCTCCAGGAAGCCACCTTCGACTTCTCTGACTTCGTGCAGCAGATGCGCCTGATCAAGCGCATGGGCTCCCTGGGGGGCCTGATGAAGCTGATCCCGGGCATGAACAAGATCGACTCCGGCATGCTCAAGCAGGGTGAGGAGCAGCTCAAGAAGATCGAGGCGATGATCGGCTCGATGACCGAATCGGAGCGCCGCGACCCCGACCTGCTGGCGGCCAACCCCTCCCGCCGGCGCCGCATCGCCAAGGGCAGCGGCCACACCCCCGCCGATGTGGACAAGGTGCTGCAGAACTTCCAGCAGATGCGCGGCTTCATGCAGCAGATGACCCGCGGCGGCGGCATGCCGCCCATGCCCGGCATGGGGGGCATGGGCGGCATGGGCGGGTTCCCGGGCATGGGCGGCGGTGGCATGCCAGGCATGGGCGGGATGCCTGGCGGTCGCGCCGGTGGCGGCGGCCGGGCCAAGCCGCCCAAACCAGCCAAGAAGCGCAAAGGATTCGGCGAGCTATGAGGGTGGAACCTTCACGGGCTACACTGGTTGTTTGCACACCTAGCGGCTAGGCCACGATGATCAAGCTCCGCCTGAAGCGGTTTGGCAAGAAGCGGGAAGCGAGTTTCCGCCTCGTGGCCGTCAACAGCAC
>JBJTWS010000254.1:0-6247 GCA_046081905.1 Synechococcus sp.
CCAGCATCCCCACGCCCCCGGCATCGTGCCGGAGCTGCTGGAGCGGGTGCTGCCGCTGCACGAGGTGATCCCGGTGGATTTCTTCCTGCCCGGCTGCCCGCCCTCGGCGGCCCGGATCCGCGCCTTCCTCGAGCCCCTGCTGCGGGGGGAGACGCCGGTGCAGCAGGGCAGCGAGCAGCTGCGCTTCGGCTGATCAGGGGCGGCCGGTCTCCCGTTCCAGCCCGGCGCGGCTGAGGTTCCAGCGATAGATCGCCGTGGCCTCGGCGGAGCGGGCCACCTGCAGGTTGCGCTGGGCCACCAGCAGCTCGGTGATCGGCGCCAGGCCCGCCCGGTAGCGGATCTGGGCATCGTGAAGCGAAGCCTCGCCGGCCCGCACGGCCGCCCGGGCGGCGCTGGCCTGGGGGCCGGCCGCCTGGTAAGTGCTGTACCAGGTCTCCACGCTCTGGATGATCAGCTGCTGCGCCTCGGCGATGGCGAGTTCGGCCCGCTCCGCCCGCTGCCGGGCCAGCGCGATCGACTGGCGGCTCTGGCCGCCGTCGTAGAGGGGCTGGCGCAGGGTGAGGGCAGCGCCCCAGTCGGTGAAGCTCCCCGAGGCCGAACCGCTGCTGGAGAAGCCCGGCAAGGGCACCCCGCCAACCCCTCCCGCCTCCAGCCGGCCGCCGCTGTTCAGCCCCTGCACGTTCAGCCAGTCGGCGCTCAGGCCGCCCCCGACCAGCAGCGTCAGGCTCGGCAGGCGGCCCGCCCGCGCCAGGTCCAACCGGGCCAGCTGGGCCTGGCGCTGCCGCTCCAGACTCTCCAGGGCCGGCCGCTGCTCCAGGGCCAGGCGGATGCTCTCCGGCAGGCTCACCTCCCAGGGGGGCTCCGCCGCGAGCGGATCCTGCAGGCTGATGGCCTGCTCCGCCGGCAGATCCAGGCCCCGGGCCAGGGCGCTGAGGGCGATCCGGTGCTGGGCCTGCGCCTCCGCCAGCCCCTGCAGATCCGCCTGCACGAGGGCCTGGGCCTGGAAGCTGTCGATCCGGGGGGCCAGGCCGTTGCGCCGCAGGGCGGCGGCGTCACTCTCCAGCCGGCGGGAGGCGGTGAGGGCCAGCTCCCAGGCCGGGATCAGGGCGGCGGTCCACTGGGCGGTGAGGTAGTGGCTCAGGATCTCGAAGCGCACCCGCCGCAGCTCCTCCCGCTCGTCGGCCCGGGCGGCTTCCAGGCCCGCCTCGGCCTCGCGGCGCAGGGGCACGCGCGCGAAATCCAGCAGCGGCAGGTGGAGCACCAGGCCCGTGTTGAGAAAGGTGTTGGTGATCACCGCCGAGTCGCTGCCGCGCAGGTCGAGCGACAGGTCACCGATGGTGGGCAGGTTGGAGATGAAGCCGATGTCGGTGCCCACCTGGGCAAAGCTGCCGAAGGCCACCAGATCGAGCCTCGGCCGGAAGCGGGTGCGGCTCAGCTCGAGCAGGCTGCGGCTCTCCCCCACGGAGAGGGCGCTGCCGCGCAGTGCCAGCGATCGCTGCAGGCCGAGGCGCAGGGCCTGCTCGCGGCTGAGCCTCAGGCTGCCCGTACCGGTCAGCACGGAAGGGGTGGCGGCCGGCTCTGGCCCCTGCTCGGCCTGAGCGACGCCCAGACCAGCCAGCAGGCCGACCAGCAGCGGGGGTGCGAGACGACGCCAGAACGGTCGGCGGGCCAACGGGGCAGAGCATGCAGGGCAGCAAGTTACCGGTAATTTGTGGCCCAGCCGCAACGCCGGTTCGCCCCCCTGCACGGCTTCGCAGCGCCCCATGACCTCCGCTGATGCCCTGGACGATTCGCGGAGTGCCGACGCACAGAGCGCCGATGCGCAGAGCGATCCACCAGCGGGTCCCTCCCGGGGGCTTGGAGAGCGGATCGCCCCGCTGGTGCCGATCAGCCTGGTCAGCGGCCTGACGGCCCTGTGGGCCCTCTCGCCCGCGGTGGCGGTGCGGGTGGAGGGCAGCGCCGTGCTGCTGCACCCGGACAGCCGGGTGGGCTTCTACGCCCGCTCGGCGGGCCAGGTGCAGCGGCTGCACCGCCAGGTGGGCGACCCCGTGCGGCAGGGGGAGGCGCTGGCCAGCCTCAGCCGCAGCGACCAGACCGCCGCCGATGGCGGCGCGGTGGGACCCAATCCCGATGCCCTGGTGCTGCAGCTGCGGGCACTCGAGGATCAGAAGCGCGCCATCCGCAGCCAGATCGCCAACCTGACCACGGCGGATGGGCCGGTGCGTCAGCAGCTGGCGGCACTGGAGGAGCTGCGCCAGGAGGAGATCATTCCGCGCTACAGCCCCCTGTGGGTGGGGGCGCAGGATCTGCACCTCCGCAACCGCAACCAGATCCGCGCCCTCGAGGCCCAGCTCGCCCAGCTGGACGCCAGCCGCGCCGAGCTGATCGGGCAGCGGGACAGCCAGGCGGTGCTGGCGCCGCGCGCCGGCCGCCTGCTCAGCCTCACGGTGAACCCTGGCCAGGCGGTGCTGCCCGGCCAGCGGCTCGGGACCATCGGCGATGGCCCTCTGCAGAGCACCAGCCCGCGGCTGGCCACGGCGCTGTTCAGCGACGCCGATGCGGTGCGGCTGCGGGTCGGCGATGAGATCCTCCTCGATCCCCTGCTGCAATCGCGCGATCGCTACGGCGGCACGGCGGAGCGCTACGGCTCACTGGTGGGACGCATCACGGCGATCTCGCCCGCCACCGCCGACCTGGCGGAGGTGAGCCGCGTGGTGGGGGATGGGGAACTGGCCCAGAGCCTGATGCTGCGCAGCCGCCAGGCGGCCGTGGGGGAAGGGGGAGATCCGGTGGAACTGGCCGGGGACCGGCTGGCGGCACCGGTGCAGCTGGTGACCGTGGCGCTGGAGGCCGGCCGCACGCCAAGCGGGCTGCGCTGGACGGCAGGCCCGGGGCCGGAGGTGCCCCTGGTGAATGGAACCCCCGCCCGCGCGAAGGTGGAGGTGGAGCGGCGCAGCGCCGTGAGCTTCGTGCTGCCGTTCCTGCGCTGGCTCGGGGGGGCAGAGCGATGAGGCGCCGCGGCCTGGTGCTGCTGCGGGGCGCGTGCCGCCAGCCCGCCCCCTGGCTGGCGCTGCTGCTGCTGGCGATCGCTGCCGTGAGCAGCCCGCCGCGGCTCTGGTTCTGGCTGGCGGTGCTGCTGGTGGTTCTGCTGGTGGGCTGGATCCAGGCGCTGCGGCCGCCTGGCCCCTGAGTGGACGCGGTGCGCGTGGCCCTCGTGATCGCTCTGGCGGCAGCCCTGACGGCCGCCGTCTGCGGTGGCATCGGGCTGGGCGGCGATGCGATCGCCTACGGGGCCGTGATCGCGGTGCTGGTGGTGCGGCCGGATTTCAGCCGCTGGCCAGGAGCGATCTATCCGGTGCTGGTGCTGCTGGTGGGGTTCTGCATGGCGATCGGCGTCTGCCTGGGGCTGGCCCTCGCCTCGGTGCCGCAGGTGTTCAGCTTCGGGCTGGTGGCGGTGCTGATGCAGCTGCTCACCCTGCTGCTGCCGGCCAAGCTGCGGATGCTCTCCGGCCTCGTGGCGGTGGCCGGTGTGCTGCCGCTGCTGGGGGGAAGCCCCAGCTGGAGCACCTGGGGGGAACAGCTGCTGGCGATCGCCCTTGGACTGGCGATCGGCACGATCACGCAGCTGGCCTTCACCCCGGCCGGACGGAAGGCTTCGGCGCAAGCGGCGGGCGAGGCCGAGCCGGAGGCCAGGGAGCCGGAGCCCGCCGAGCCACCCCTGGCACAGCGGCTGGGTGAGGGGCTGAAGTCGCCGTTCTTCTGGCGCAAGCTGGTGGTGGCCAGCCTGGCGCTGGCCGTGGGCCAGGGGGTGGGGGCCGTGACACCGAAATACCTCTATTTTGGCGTGGTGCTGCTGCTCAACGACGCCATCGGCGACACCCTGCTGCGGGTGCGGGACCGCATGATCGGCGTGAGCCTGGGGATCCTGATGCCCCTGCTGGTGTTCAACACCCTGGGCATGGGCACCCTCCAGACGGGGATCGTGATGGGCGGCACCACGGCGCTGGTGCTGGCCCTGGGGGCCGGGGAGCACCTGCGCACCGCCCTGATCTCCAGCGGCGTGTCGTTCATCGGCTATGGGCCGCTGGTGGCCTGGTACGTGCCGAACCGCTGGCTGGATTACCTGATGGGCTGCGGCCTGGCCCTGGCGGTGGGGGTTCTGCTGTTCCCGAATTCAGCCCTGCGCCGCTATGCACGGCTGCGCAACGACCCGGAAGCGAACGCCGCGGCACTGGCCCGCCTGCTGCCGGCAGCGCGGGAAGAGGCCCGCTGGCTGGGGCTCCCGCTCCCTGTGCCTGCTTCGCCACCAAGCCACCGATGAGCGCGGGGAAGCGATCCACGGCTGCGGCCGCTCTGGCGCTGGGGCTGGCCCTCGGCCTGCCGGCCGTGCAGGCGGCCGGTGCACTCCCCCCGCCCCCTTGTCCCGGCGCGGGGGGAGCCCTGGGCATGGGCTTCGCGATGCTGCTGGTCACCACGGTCATGCACAGCATCGCCACGGTGCTGCAGGCGGAGTTGGACGCCCGGAGGTCGCTGCGGGACTGGTGCGCGCCGCGCAGTCACCGCCGGCTGCTGCTGATCCTGGTGACGGTGCTGGTCACCGCCGCGGCCCTGCTGCTGGACATCCTGCTCTGGGCGTTGCTCTACCGCCGGCTGGGGATGTTTGGGGAGCTGGAGACGAGCCTCTACTTCTCGGGCGTGACCTTCACGACCCTCGGCTACGGCGATCTCACCCTGCCGGCCTGCTGGCGCCTGCTGGGCGTGATCCAGGCGCTCAATGGGGTGCTGATGGTGGGCTGGAGCACCGCGCAGCTGGTGTACGGCGTGCAGCGCACCATGGAGCTGCGGCTGGCGAGCGAGGGCCGCCGCGGCGACGCCGGCTCGCAACGGCCTCCGGATCGGGGCTGAGGGAAGCCACGGCGGGCCACTCCGGCCATCTTGGAAAAGGACTGGGGACGCGAGCGGGCCATGAGCCGCACGATCACGATCGATCCGGTGACCCGCATCGAGGGCCACGCCAAGATCACGCTCCACCTCGATGCCGGCGGCCACCTCGCCGACGCCCGCTTCCACGTGGTGGAGTACCGCGGCTTCGAGAAATTCTGCGAGGGCCGGCCCTTCACCGAGATGGCGGGCATCACGGCCCGCATCTGCGGCATCTGCCCGGTGAGCCACCTGCTGGCCGCGGCGAAGACGGGCGACAAGCTGCTGGCGGTGCAGCCCCCGGCGGCGGCGGTGAAGCTGCGGCGCCTGCTCAACCTGGCCCAGATCTGCCAGAGCCACGCCCTCTCCTTCTTCCACCTGAGCAGTCCGGATTTCCTGCTGGGGTGGGAGTGCGACCCCGCACGCCGCAACGTGTTCGGCCTGATGGCCGCCGATCCCGACCTGGCCCGCGCCGGCATCCGCCTGCGCCAGTTCGGCCAGGAGGTGCTGGAGCGGCTGGGGGGGCGGAAGATCCATTCCGCCTGGGCCGTGCCGGGGGGCGTGCGCACCCCCCTGAGCGCCGAGGCCCAGGCCTGGATCCTGGAGCGGCTGCCGAAGGCCCGCGCCACCGTGCGCCTGGCGCTGGATCTCTACAAGGGGCTGCTGGATGGGGCGCTGCAGCGGGAGCAGCGCTGCTTCGGCGACTTTCCCTCCCTGTTCCTGGCGCTGGTGGGACCCGAGGGCCAGTGGGACTGCATCGACGGCCGCATCCGGGTGGTGGACAGCACCGCCGCGGTGGTGGCCGATGGCCTGCGGGAAGACGACTACGCCTCCTTCCTGGGGGAGGCGGTGGAGAGCTGGAGCTACCTCAAGTTCCCCTACTACCGGCCCCTGGGTCACCCGGCCGGGATGTACCGGGTGGGCCCCCTGGCGCGGCTGAACGTGTGCGAGCGCATCGGCAGCCACTGGGCCGATGCGGAGCTCCGCGAGTTCCGCCAGCGCAGCGCTACGGCCGCCAGCGGCGGCCGCATCGTGACCTCCTCCTTCGCCTATCACCATGCCCGGCTGGTGGAGATCGTGGCCTGCCTGGAGGGAATCGAGGCCCTGGTGGCGGATCCGGAGCTGCGCAGCGGACGGGTGCGGGCCCGGGCCAGCCTCAACGCCCTGGAGGCCGTGGGGGTGAGCGAAGCGCCGCGGGGCACCCTCTTCCACCATTACCGCGTCGACGACACCGGCCTGATCACCCGCGTGAACCTGATCATCGCCACGGGGCAGAACAACCTGGCGATGAACCGCACCGTGGCCCAGATCGCGCGGGAGTTCATCC
>JBJTWS010000255.1:0-9753 GCA_046081905.1 Synechococcus sp.
TCCTCGGCCATGTGGCAGAGCACCGGCGCGATCAGCCCGGCCAGTCGCTCCACCACCAGGGCCAGCACCGTCTGGCAGCTGCGGCGGCGGACGTCGCCGGCTGCGCTCACATAGAGGCGGTCCTTGGCGATGTCGAGGTACACATTCGAGAGGTCCACCACGCAGAAGTTCTGCAGCGCCTGGAAGAAGCGGTAGAACTCGTAGCGCTGGAAGTCGCCGCTCACCGCGTCGATCAGGGCGGCGGTGCGCTGCAGCATCCACCGGTCCAGCAGCGGCAGATCGGCATGGGCGATCGCATCGCCGCCTCCGCTGGCCCGCAGGGGGTCGAAGTCGTGGAGGTTGCCGAGCAGGTAGCGGGCGGTGTTGCGCACCTTGCGGTACACGTCCGCCAGCTGCTTCACGATGCCCGGACCCAGGGGCACATCGGCGGAGTAATCCACCGAGCTCACCCAGAGGCGCAGCACATCGGCGCCGTAGGCAGGCTCCTGCTTCTCGTTCTTGCCGCCCTCCACCAGCACCGCCGGATCCACCACGTTGCCGAGGGATTTGCTCATCTTGCGCCCCTTCTCATCGAGGGTGAAGCCGTGGGTGAGCACCCGCTTGTAGGGGGCCTGGCCGTTCACGGCCACCGAGGTGAGCAGGCTGCTCTGGAACCAGCCGCGGTGCTGATCGCTGCCCTCGAGATAGAGGTCGGCGGGGTAGCGGAGTGGCGTTTCCCCGCTCTCCGGTGCCGGGTCCGCCGCCGCGGTTCCACCCGCGCCGGCTCCGCCCGACAGGCCTCCCAGCACCCCCGCCCAGGAGGAGCCGGAGTCGAACCACACGTCCATGGTGTCGCTGCCCTTGCGCCACTGATCGGCCTGGGCGGCGTAGGCCGGCGGCAGCAGGCCGGCCTCGTCCCGCTCCCACCACACGTCGGAGCCGTGCTCGGCGATCAGGGCCTGGATGTGGGCCAGGGTGTCGGCGTTGAGCAGCACCTCGCCGCTTTCGCGGTGGTAGAAGACCGGGATCGGCACGCCCCAGGTGCGCTGGCGGCTGATGCACCAGTCGCCCCGCTCCCGCACCATCGATTCGATCCGGTTGCGGCCGCTCTCCGGAAGCCAGTCCACCGCGGCGATGGCCTCGAGGGCCTCGGCGCGGAAGCCCTCCACCGAGGCGAACCACTGCTCCGTGGCCCGGAAGATGGTGGGTTTCTTGGTGCGCCAGTCGTAGGGATAGCGGTGTTCGTAGGCCTGCTCCGCCAGCAGGGCGCCGGCATCCCGCAGGGCGGTGATGATCGCGCCGTTGGCTTCCCGCAGCACGTTCAGCCCCGCGAAAGGGCCCGCCTCATCGGTGAGGTTGCCGGCCTCATCCACCGGGCAGAGCACCGGCAGGTTGTACTTGCGCCCGGTGTTGAAATCGTCGACGCCGTGGCCGGGGGCGGTGTGCACCAGACCCGTGCCCGCCTCGGTGGTGATGTAGTCGCCGCCGATCACCACCGGGCTGCTGCGATCCAGCAGGGGGTGCTGGTAGGTGATCCCCTCCAGTTCCTCGCCGCTGAGCTGCAGCACCGGCTCGAGGGTGAGGGCCAGGGTGCGCTGCAGGCTGTCCACCAGCTCGGCGGCCACCACCAGGTGGCCCGCCCGGCCCTGGCCGCGGCCCTCCGGCTCCGATACGCGGCAGATGGCGTAAGGGAGCCGCCCGTTCACCGACACCGCCAGGTTGGCCGGCAGGGTCCAGGGGGTGGTGGTCCAGATCGCCACCGCCAGGGATCCCTTGCCATCGCTGGGAACACCGGCCTGCTCCAGCCGTTCCCGCAGCGGCTCCGGCAGCTCCACCACCGGGAAGGCCACGTAGAGACTCGGGGAGGTGTGCCCGTCCGGGTACTCCAGCTCCGCCTCCGCCAGGGCCGTGCGGGAGCTGGGGCTCCAGTGCACCGGCTTGAGGCCGCGGTAGATGTGGCCCGCCAGCACCATCTGTCCGAACACCCTGATCTGAGCCGCCTCGTAGGAGCGGTGCAGGGTGAAGTAGGGCTGATCCCAGTCGGCCCAGATGCCCCAGCGGCGGAAGCCGGCCTTCTGGCCCTCCACCTGCTCGAGGGCGTAGGCGTGGGCCTTGCGCCGCAGCTCGATCGGCGTGAGCCCCTTGCGCTCCTCGGCGCTGAGGCCCTGCAGCACCTTCAGCTCGATCGGCAGGCCGTGGCAGTCCCAGCCCGGCACGAAGCGGCTGCGGCGCCCCTGCAGCAGGGCGGTCTTGTGGATGATGTCCTTGAGGATCTTGTTGAGGGCGTGGCCCACGTGCAGGGCCCCGTTGGCGTAGGGGGGGCCGTCGTGGAGGGTGAAGGCCTCGCCGCTGTTGCCGCGGCTGAGCCGCTCGTAGATCCGCTGCTCCCGCCAGAAGCGCTGCAGTTCCGGCTCCCGCACCTTGGCGTTGGCGCGCATGCCGAAATTGGTCTGCAGGAGGTTGAGGGTGTCCTTGTAGGACACGGCCGCAGGCGGGGCCGCCGCACCGGAGCCGGTGGGCGAGGAGGAGGCCGGGCTTGCGGTCACGTCGCCTCGGGGCAGCAAGGGGCGATTATCCCGTCCCGTCCGCCCGGGCCCCTCCGCCCGCCGCCCTCAGGGGGCTTCGAAGGTCTCCGGGGGCTCTGGAGCGGCGCGCAGCAGCGCATCCACCTCCTCGAAGCTCTGCACCACGGCGATCTCGGTGCTCTCCTGGGGCCGCTCTTCGGCGACCTGCGGGGGGGCAGGTTCTGCGTGGGGGGGTGGGGTGAGCTCGGCTTCCTGCTCCGGCTCCGGCTCCGGCTCCGGCTCGGGTTCGGGTTCGGGTTCGGGTTCGGGCGATGGTTCCGGTTGCACCTCCGGTTCCAGCTCGGCCTCCGCTACTGGCTCCTGCTCCGGTTCCACTTCCGGCTCCGTTACGGGCTCCGGCTCGGGTTCGGGCGATGGTTCCGGGTGCACCTCCGCCTCCACATCCTGCTCGGGCACCGTGGACGCGGGCTCCCGGGCGCTGTCCCCGGCGGCAGCGGCTTCGGACTCCTGCGGCGCCTCGGCGGCGGCCCCGGGCTTCTGTCCGGCGCTCTCCCCCTCCGGCTCGGGGGCCGTGCCGCCTCCTTCCTCCTGCCGCACCCAGCGCTTGCCGCTGCTGCGGGGGGAGCGCCGCTCCCGCAGCCACGCGATCAGGCCGGTGGTGGCCGTGCTCAGCCGGCTCAGCAGCTGGCCCAGCACCACCAGCAGCTGCTGCAGGCTCGTCTGCCAGCGCTCCAGGGACCAGAGCCGCTGCTGTTCCTCGGGGCTGAGCACCCGCCAGCGGGCCTGGGCCACCTCGCTGCCCAGGCGGCCGATCAGCAGGCCGCCGCAGAGCACCGCCAGCATCGGCGCGCCCACCAGCCGATCGGAGCTGGTGACCAGCACCAGGCCCAGCAGCAGCACCACCGCTCCCCAGAGGGCATCCCGCGGCCGGCTGAGCTCCTGGGCCAGCAGCGGCAGCCCCATCAGCCCCAGCCCCAGCAGCAGCGCAAGATTTCCCCCCAGGGTGGCGAGCATGGCGTGTTGGCGGATGCCTCCCATTGTGGAAGCCGCGGCCGGGGTGGAAGCCGGGCCCGGTGGTCCCTAAAGTCCGACCACGCCCACCTGGCGGAATTGGTAGACGCGCTGGGTTTAGGTTCCAGTGGCTCAGGTCGTGGGGGTTCAAGTCCCCCGGTGGGCATCAGCGATTTTTTACTTTGGTCGCACCTTTTGCCGGCAGGCGCATCAGCAGGGGATGACGGAAGCTCTGGCTGCGTATCAGGCGCGCACACTCCTGAACCGGGAGCCCGAGCGGGTGCTCCGCTCTCCGTCCAGTGCGGTGCCCAGGGAATTCCTCGATCCGCCGGCGGCCTGGAACCCCACCGTGGGCCTCTTCCTCGGCGGCTACGGCCTGGCGGCGCTCACCATCTGGGGCTGGTTCGTGGGCGGCTGGCCCCTGCCGGTGCTGCTGGTGCTCGGCTTCCTGGCCCTCCACCTGGAGGGCACCGTGATCCACGACGCCTGCCACAACGCCGCCCATCCGCACCGCTTCTGGAATGCCTTCATGGGCCACGGGGCGGCCCTGCTGCTGGGCTTCAGCTTTCCGGTGTTCACGCGGGTGCACCTGCAGCACCACGCCCATGTGAATGATCCGAAGCACGATCCGGATCACATCGTGTCCACCTTCGGGCCGCTGTGGCTGATCGCGCCGCGTTTCTTCTATCACGAGGTCTTCTTCTTCCGCCATCGCCTCTGGCGCCGCTATGAGCTGCTGGAGTGGGGACTCGCCCGGGGGATTTTCCTCACGATCGTGGTGGCTTCGCTGCGCTTCGGCTTCCAGGACTTCATCTTCAACTGCTGGTTCGCTCCCGCCCTGATGGTGGGGGTGACCCTGGGCCTCTTCTTCGACTATCTGCCGCATCGGCCCTTCCAGTCGCGCAACCGCTGGCATAACGCCCGCGTCTATCCGGGCAGGCTGATGAACTGGCTGATCATGGGGCAGAATTATCACCTGATCCACCATCTCTGGCCCTCGATCCCCTGTTTCGAGTACCAGGGTGCTTATCACGCCACCCGCCACATCCTCGATGCCAAGGGTTCGCCCCAGCGGCTCGGCCTGTTCGAGAGCCGTCACGACGGCCTCAACTTCCTCTACGACATCTTCCTGGGGGTGCGCAGCCACAAGCGCCGCCGCAGCCGCCTTCGGCCGCTTGCGGCACTGATGCCCACCCGCCATGCCCGCCGGCGGGTGCTCGAGCTGCTGCACCGCACGGCGGTCTCGCCTGTCCGCTGAGCCCCGCGGCCGGCCCCGCCGGGCAAGGGTTCAGTCGGCCAGGATCTTCGGCACCCGGAAGAAATCCCCTTCGCGCTGGGGCGCCAGGTCGAGCAGGTTTTCCCGCACGGGGGTGGGATCCACCTGGTCGGGCCGGGTCACGTTCACCACCTCCACGGCCCGGGTGGTGGGGGGAACCCCTTCCGTGTCCACGGCCTCCAGATGGGCCACGTACTCGAGGATCCGCTCGAGCTGGCCCGTGTAGGTGGCGATCTTCTCCTCGGGGAGGTCCAGCCGGGCCAGCTGGGCCACCTTGCGCACGTCGTCGGCGCTGATCCTGCTCATCGCTGCTCCCGCTCGGCGGTGGACGCTGGGGCCGAACCTACTCGGCCAGGAAGGCGCGCAGATCCTCCGCCAGGGCCTCGGCCGCCAGCTCGAGAAACACCTGGCCGTGGTCGGGCCGGGCCAGGTAGGGATCCGATCCCATGCGGCCGTCCGGATGGCGGCGGCGGAAGTCGTCGGGGCCGTGGATCGGGCCGGCGGGCGCCGGCTCCGGCAGGGGACGCTGCTTGGCCTCGAGGCTGGGCTCCAGGTGGAGGGTGAGGGCGATCTCACTGGGGGTGGCGTGGTGCCCCTCCCGATCTCCGTAGCGCTCGCGGGCCTCCTTCAGCACCGGCTGGGCCGTGAACCAGTTGGCCAGGCGGCAGCGCAGCCGTTCGGCCTGGGGCAGGCCGCGGGCGGCGGCGGTGCCGTAGGCCTGGGCAAAGGCCGCCCGGGCGGTGGCGATGTTGCCGCCGTGGCCGTTGATCACGAAGATCCGCTCGAAGCCGTGCCGGGCCAGGGAGAGCACCACGTCGTGCAGCACCGCCAGCAGGGTGGCCGGCTGGAGGCTGATGGTGCCGGCGAAGCCGAGGTGGTGCTCCGCCATGCCGAAGGCCTGCACGGGGGTGACCAGCACGCCGGTGCGCTGCCCCACGGCCAGGGCCACCGCTTCGGCCGTGAGCGCATCGGTGCCGATCGCGCCGGTGGGCCCGTGCTGCTCGGTGGAGCCGAGGGGCACGATCACCCCCTTGCAGCCTTCCAGGTAGCTCTCCACCTCCGGCCAGCTGCGCAGCTGCAGCCGGATCGCATCGGCGGGAAACAGGGTGGGCGAGTGGGTCATGGTGAACAGCGGCAACCCGGGCGGTTCTGCCTAGAATCGTGCAGCCTGCAGCTCGGAGGAGCCCATGCTGCACCGCAAGCTCGATCAGTTCTGCTGCGAGAAACGTCCGGTCTGGGTGTTCCTGCGCGATCAGCAACGCTGGATCGAGGAAGCCATCGTGCTGGAGATCGAGGGCGACCTGGTCACCCTCCGCTACGACGCCGAGGACGACGACGAACTCCACAGCTGGGAGGAGAGCGTCCGGCTCGACTCGATCGGTGCCGTCAGCACCCGGCTGGCCTACGTGTGCCGCAGCAGCGCCGCGGACGACCTGCCCATCGCCGACGACTGCCCCGAGGCCGAGCGCCTCGGCAGCCAGGGCACCTGACGGCCCGCGCAGCCGCGCTCAGTGGGCGGTGCCGTTGCCGTCGTAGGAGTCGGTGTCGTAGTAGCCGCCCTTGGTGCCGAAGAACAGGGTGCTGAGGCAGAACAGCAGGCTCAGCGCCAGCAGCAGGCTGCCGAGGGTGAGGCCGGCGGAGGGTTCGGGCACGGGCAGAGGCGATGGATTTCTGCCCAGTCTGGCGGTGAGCCTGCCGATCGGCAGGGGCTGAGAGGCCGAGGCCAGGAGACGGTGGGGGCACCGTGACACGGAGCCTCCCTGGCTTTCATCGGATCTTCCGTTACAACCACAGCGTCAGCGTCGCCATCTGCCCCCCTGACCGCCATGGGAGCACCCGCCTGGATCCGTACCCCCCCAGCTCCTCGGCGGGTGGCGCTGGCTGGCCTGGGCCAGGTCGTGCTGTTGCTGCTGGCCCTGGGGGGCATCGTGGTGGGCCCTGGTGGCCACGATTTCCTCCGCGGCTCCGCCCTGCTGGCACTCTCGCTGCTGCCGATCGGCTGGGGCTGGCGGCTGCCCGGGCTGCAGCTCGGGGCTTTGGTGCTGGGGCTGGTGGGTCTGCTCCTCTCCTGGCAGCGCCAGCGTCTGGGGGTCGGGCCCGATGGGGTGGGCTCGCTCACGATCCTGCCGCTGGTGCTCGCGTCCCTGGCGGCGGCGGCGGGGCAGTGGGTCAACCAGGGCCTGCTTCCCCTGCAGCAGATCGGCCAGGGGGCTCGCATGGTGGCCCGGCTGGCGATCGGCTTCTGCCTGCTGCTGTTGTTCACCTACCTCGGTGGTGGGGCAGGCGTGGGCGTGGCCCTGGGGCTGTTGGGGGTCGCCCTGGCCGACCTGGCCCTCACCGCGCTGACCCTGATCCTGGGGGCGGCGGGAAGCCGTGGGGGGCCCAGGTCCTCGTGACGCTCACCGGCTGCTGCCCTCACGGCACCGGGATGGAACATCCGTGGCCTGTCGTCGCATGGAATCGCATGTCCAACCTGATGCTCTGTCTTCTCGCAACGGGCGATCCCGGACAGCCTCTCCCATGGCCCGTGGGCTCCTGCCCCAGTCCTTCTTCGCCCGCCCTGCAGACACCGTGGCCCCCGCGCTGATCGGCTGCCTGCTGGTGCAACGGCAAACCTCAGGGGAGCTTCTGCACGGCGTGATCGTGGAAACCGAGGCCTACTGCCAGAGTGAGCCGGCCTGCCATGGCCATCGGCGGCGCACCCCGAGCAACGAAACCCTGTTCGGGGAGCCAGGGCGCTTCTATGTGTATGTGAGCTACGGCATCCACCACTGCGTCAATGTGGTGACGGGCCGGCCCGACTGGGCCAACGGAGTGTTGCTGCGGGCGCTGGCCCTGCCCGGCGAGCCGGAACGGGTGGCGGCGGGTCCGGCGCTGCTGGCGCGCCGGTTCGGGCTCGACCGCCGGCACGATGGTCTGGTGGTGGGTCGTCGCGCCGGTCTCTGGCTGGAGCCGCCCCCGCCGTCCCTGGCGGCCTGGCTGGCGCAGGCCCGCCGCCGGGGGGAGGACCCGCTCTGCCGCACCGGCAGGATCGGCATCAGCCGCGGCCAGGAGTTGCCCTGGCGCTGGTATCTGCGGGCCTGCCGCAGCGTCAGCCGCCGCGCCCGCGGCGATCGGCCGCCGCCGCGGGGGGCGGAAGCCACGCTGGAGCGGCTGCTGGAGGCTGAGCCCCTAGCTTGAGGGGTGTTCTGCGTCACCGCGGCCCCTTGAGCGGCTGGAGCCATCGCCATGTGATCGACCTGGCGGCCTTCTCGCTGGACGACTTCGCCACGGTGCTCGAGCTGGCCCAGCGCTTCCGCTCCCTGCCGGTGGCGGGCGCCCGCCGGGTTCCGGCCCTGCAGGGCCGGCTGATGACCACCCTCTTCTTCGAGCCCAGCACCCGCACCCGCAGCAGCTTCGAGCTGGCCGCCAAGCGCCTCTCGGCGGATGTGCAGAGCTTCTCCCCGTCCTCCAGTTCCCTCTCCAAGGGGGAGAGCCTGCTGGACACGGTGCGCACCTATGTGGCCATGGGCTCCACCCTGCTGGTGGTGCGCCACCGCTGCACGGGCGTGCCCGCCACCCTCGCCCGCGAACTCGACCGCGGCGGCGAGGCGGTGGCGGTTCTGAACGCCGGCGACGGACTGCACAGCCATCCGAGCCAGGGGCTGCTCGATCTGTTCACCCTGGCGCGCCACTTCCAGCCGGAGGCCCCCAGCCCCACGGCCCTGCGGGGCCGCCGCGTCGTGATCGTGGGGGATGTGGTGCATTCCCGCGTCGCCCGCTCCAACCTCTGGGCGCTCACGGCCTGCGGCGCCGATGTGGTGCTCTGCGGCCCCCCCACCCTGGTGCCGGAGGCCTTCGCCGACTTCGTGGCGGCGCCGCCGCCGGGCCTTGCCCGCGATCCGGTGGCGCGGCGGGGGCGGGTGCAGGTGGTGCGCCGCCTGGAGGAGGCCCTGCCCGGAGCCGATGCGGTGATGACCCTGCGGCTGCAGAAGGAGCGGATGCAGCAGCAGCTGCTCAGCAGCCTCGACACCTACCATCGCCTTTACGGGCTCAGCCACGAGCGCCTGCGCCTCTGCGGCGCCCCTGTGCCGGTGCTGCACCCCGGCCCGGTGAACCGCGGCGTGGAAATGGCCGGCGCCCTGCTCGACGATCCCTCCCGGAGCCTGGTGGAGGAGCAGGTGTGCAACGGCATCCCGGTGCGGATGGCGCTGCTCTACCTGCTGGCCGCGGTGGAGGCGGCCTGAGGCGGGGTTCTCCCCAGCATCAGAGCAGCTTGAAGCCGTCGAGGAGGAGTCCGTAGAGCACCCCCAGGCGGGCCATGTCGAGCAGCTCGAGGCCCAGCCGGTCGCCGGGCCGGCGCAGCAGCCAGCGGCGGGAGCGGATCGCGAGCTCCAGCGCCACCACACAGAGCAGGGCCGCCAGGTGGTCGATCAGGGCCAGCGCGCCGCAGACGGCCCCCACGCCGCCACCCACCACGAACCCCGTGAGCAGCACGATCAGTTGCAGGGCCAGCCGCCTCCAGGGATTGCGGGCCCAGCCCTCCAGGCGGGCGCCGGCCTCCACCACCTGGCGCTGCAGGCGGGTCTGCTGGGTCCGCGTCAGAGGGCTGTGGGGAGCCGCACTCCGGGGGGCAGGGCGGCTCGGGAGGGGGGTCTGCATCGCGGCGGCCGGCACGGCTCCAGTGAACCGCAGGGAAAGAGCGCGGGGAAGCCGCCCCGGGGTCTACGGGCCGCCATGAAAAAGCCCGGGCATCCCCGGGCTGATCGGTGGGCCGGTCGCCGGCGGGCCTCAGCCTTCGCCGTCCTTCTTGCGCGATCCCTTGCCTTCCAGCAGCTCCAGCAGGGCTTCCATCTGCGCCATCACGCCGCGCACCTCACCGGCTTCCGGCAGGAGTCCGTCTTCCATCACCCCCTGGTGCATCTCCCGGAGCTCCTGGCGGATATAGCGGAGGTGGCTGACAACCTGCTCGCGCTTCGACTG
>JBJTWS010000256.1:0-14637 GCA_046081905.1 Synechococcus sp.
GGCACAGCCTCGGGGTGCTGCGCATCACCCAGTTCAGCGAGCCGGTGCCGGAGCAGGTGCGCCAGGCGATCGCCGACCTCACCGACAAGAACATCGAGGGGCTGATCCTCGATCTGCGCAACAACTCCGGCGGCCTGGTGAGCGCGGGGCTGGCGGTTGCGGACGACCTGCTCGACGGCAGCGTGATCGTGGAGACGGAGGACCGGGCGGGCATCGGCAACCGCCAGCAGGCCCGGCCGGGTCAGCTCTACGCCGGTCCCCTGCTCACCCTGGTGAACGGCGGCACCGCCAGCGCCAGCGAGATCCTGGCGGGGGCCCTGCAGGACCAGGAGCGCAGCCGCCTGGTGGGCAGCGCCACCTTCGGCAAAGGGCTGATCCAGACCCTCGTTCCCCTGGGCGACGGCAGCGGCCTGGCGGTGACCGTGGCCCGCTACCTCACCCCCGACGGCCGCGACATCCAGAACCTCGGCATCGAGCCCGATCAGCTGCTGCGGGAACCGGAGCCGCTCGAGCCGGGCGGAGAGAACGACAGCTGGCTGGAGGACGCTGAGCGGCTGCTGGTGCAGCAGCTCCAGCAGCTGCCGCAGCCGGCACCGCCGGTGCCCGCACCAGTGCCCGCAACGGTGCCCGGGGACACCAGCAATCCATGAGCGAGCGCACGTACCACGATCCCCTGCACGGGGCGATCCGACTCGAGCGCAACGATCCGTCCGAAGCCCTGGCGATCGCCCTGATCGACTCGGCCCCCTTCCAGCGACTGCGGCGCATCCGCCAGCTGGGGCCCGCCTTCCTCACCTTCCACGGGGCCGAATCCAGCCGCTTCACCCATTCCCTCGGAGTGCTCCACCTGGCGCGGCTGGCCCTGGAGCGGCTCCGCCGCCTCGATCCGGCCCTGGAGCCGCACCGGCCGGTGCTATATGCCGCGGCCCTGCTGCACGACCTCGGCCATGCGCCCCTGAGCCATACCGGCGAGGAGATGTTCGGCCTGCGCCATGAGCACTGGTCGGCGCGGCTGGTGCGGGAGCACCCGGCCCTGCGGGAGCCCCTGGAGGCGGCCGCTGCCGGCAGCGCGGATGCGGTGGCCGACCTGCTGGAGCACGGGCGGCACGCCCGCCAGGCGGTGGCGGCCCTGGTGAGCAGCCAGCTCGACTGCGACCGGCTCGACTACCTGCTGCGCGACAGCTACAGCGCCGGCACCCGCTCCGGCCAGCTCGACCTCGAGCGCATCCTCGCGGCCCTCACCCTCGCCCCCGACGGCAGCCTGGCCCTCCATCCCAAGGGCCTGATGGCGGTGGAGCACTACCTGGTGGTGCGGCAGCTGATGTACCGGAGCGTGTACAACCACCGCCTCAACGTGGTGTGCAACTGGCTGCTCACCCAGACGATCGCCGTAGCGCGCCAGCTGGGGCCGCAGCAGATCTTCTGCGATGCGGTGCTGCAGCGCTGGCTGTGGGAGCCGGAGGGGCTGGACCTGGACACCTACCTGGCCAACGACGACATCCGCACCGGCTACCACCTCCAGCGCTGGCAGCAGGAGGGCCCCGCGGAGCTGGCCGAACTCTGCGGCCGCCTGCTGGAGCGCCGCCTGTTCAAGGCGGTGGACGTGAGCGATCTGGGCAACACCCAGCGGCTCGAGCTGCTGGCGGAAACCCAGCACCTGGCGCGGCGGGAGCAGCTGGTGGCGGAGCGGTGCTGCGGCCTGCACCAGAGCCACAACCGCGGCTACCACCCCTACAAGGGGGGGCTGCGCCTCTGGGATGGGGAGCGCCTCGAGGCGCTGGAAGCCCGCTCCCCCCTGGTGCGGAGCCTGATCCAGCCCCTGGAGACGGCCTGGTTGATCCATCCGGCCGAGGTGCGCGAGCCGCTGCGGCGGCGGCTCGCAGCCCTGCGCCAGGGCTGAGGGTTGCGCCTAGCGTTCGCGGCCAGCAAGCAGTGCCCGGCACGGATGGCAACGGTGTTCCAGGCGGCCCCCGCTGGCCAGCCCCATCGGCTGATCCTGGGGGGCGCAGACGAAAGCCTCGGCGACCCGGCGGAGCTCGAGGATGCCCTGGGCCTCGATCCCCCCAGCGGCTGGGTGGAGATCGAGGCAATCGAGCGCCACCTGCGTCTGCCGGAGCTGCGGAGCCTGCAGCAGCGCCTGGCGGCGGCGGGCCTGCAGGTGCTGCGGCTGGTGAGCAGCAGCGACGACACCCTGGTGGCCGCTGCCGCCCTGGGCTGGGAGACCGGCTGGCCCGCCATCCGGCCGGACCCACAGCCGGCCCCAGGGCCTGAAGGGGGAGGGAAGCAACTGCGGATCCACCGGGGCACCCTGCGGGCGGGCGATCACCTGCAGGCCCTGGGCTCGGTGCTGCTGCTGGGGGATCTCAACCCCGGCGCACGGATCACCGCCGGCGCCGACGTGCTGGTGTGGGGACGGCTGCGGGGGGTGGCCCATGCCGGCTGCCGCGGCAATGGACAGGCCCGGATCGTGGCGCTGCAGCTGCGCCCGCTGCAGCTCCGCATCGCCGCGGCCGTGGCCCGGGGCCCCGAGGAGCAACCACCCACGGGCCTGGCGGAACAGGCGCGGCTGGTGGACGGCACGATCCGGATCGAACCGGCGAGCCCCCACTGGCCCGGGGCAATCAGCGGTTGATCACCCCCAGCCCCCCCAGCAGCCCCGCCACCGCCAGGAACCAGAGGGGAGAGAGCCGCGTACGCAGCATCAGCACGCACACGATCAGCGACACCACCACCCCCGGCGGGTCGTTGTCGGCGGTGTGGAGGATCTTCAGGCCCACGGCGAAGAGGATGCCGAGGGTGATCGGCCCCAGCCCCCGCTCGAAGGCCACCCGCCAGGGAGAGGTGCGGAAACGCTGCCACCCCAGGCAGGCCACCACCATCAGCAGGGTGGAGGGCAGCAGAATCGCCAGCTCCGCCCCGTAGGCCGAGAGCAGCGCCCAGAAGGGGCCCTCCCGCCAGGCCGCCCCGAGGCCCAGCAGCCCCACGATCATCGAGCTGGGGCCGGGGGCGGCCTCCGCCAGGGCGTAGAGGTCGGCGAACTGGGCATTGGTGAGCCAGCAGAACTGGTTCACGCTGAGGTGGTGGTATTCCGCCAGCAGGGTGTTGCCGCCCCCGAGCGAGAACAGGGAGAGCGAGAGGAATTCCCCCACCACCCGCAGCAGATTGCCCAGATCGGTGAGGGAGACAGGCACGCAGGAGGAGGCGGCCGCTCCGGGGGGAAGCAGGATCACGGCGGCGGGGGAGGGGCGGGCTCCGGAGAGCGGCGGGGCCAGTACCAGGCCATCGCCAGGGGGCCGAGCACCAGCACCACGGGCACCAGGCGCACATGACCCACGGCCATGGCCAGGAAGGTGAGGGCGGCCAGCAGCAGGGCGACCCGGTCGCGGAGGTACTGGTGCAGGATCTTGAAGCCCATCGACAGGGCCATGCCCGCCGCGGCCGCCACCACGCCGTCGAGCACCCGATCCACCGCCGGCAGGCTGTGCCAGCGGAAGTAGGCCAGCCCCACCAGCATCAGCAAGGTGAAGGGGAGCAGGAGCATGCCGGCCAGGGCCACCAGGGCCCCCGGCAGCCCCCTGAAGGTGGTGCCGATGTAAACGGCCATGTTGATCTGGTTCGGCCCCGGGAAGAGGCGCGCCACCGTGAGCCCCGTGAGGAAGGCCTCGTTGCTCATCCAGCGGCGCCGCTCCACCACGATCCTCTGGCTCCAGGCCGAGAGCCCGCCGCCGAAGGAGGAGAGGGCCACCTGCAGCATCCCCGTGAAGAGCTCCCGCAGGTCCGGCGGGGGCGCCAGGGGGAGATCGTCGGCGGGGGGATGGGTGGGAGAGGGCGCACCCATCAGTCGTGCACGAAGTGGGGGTCGGGCGGCAGCTCGCCCGCCTCATGCAGGCTGGGATCGAGGGGATCGGGGGCGTCGTAGCGGATGGCGGCCTTCCAATCGGCCTCGAAGACCTGCCGCAGCCGCTTCACCACCGCCGGCGCATCGCTCTCGATGCCCAGTTCCCGGCGCAGGTCGAAGGCGCTGCGGTCGATGTTCATCGAGCCGGTCTGGGCGAAGCTGCCATCTACGAGGATCAGCTTGGCGTGGAGCTTGAGGTGCTTCTGCCGGCGCACCTTCACCCCGAAGCGCTGCATCACCCGCAGGGAGGAAAAGGTGTCGTAGATGTCCCAGTCGCTGATGCCGTGCTTGCCGCCGCAGAGCACCCGCACCTTCACCCCCCGCTCCCGGGCCGAGACGATCCGCTCGAGGATCACCGCATCCACGAACTTGGGGTGCTGAATCCAGAGGGTCTCGAGGGCCAGATCCACGATCCGCGCCATCTGGCCGCGGCTGTGCATGCTGCTCCACACCAGCCCCACCGCCAGGTCCGGCTCGAAGAAGGTGCGGTTCCAGTCGGCCTCAAACCCCGCGATCACCTGCTCCACCGCGGCTGGAGCGTGGGTCACGACGCCGTAGTCGCGGGTCTGGGTGAAGTACTTGTCAGAGAGGTTGAAGGTGGCGATCAGGGCGCAGTCGTGGTCCACCACCAGCGACTTCTCATGGGTCACCGGGAAGGCCTCGCTGGTCCAGGCCACGCCGATCCCCCACCCCTGCAGCCGGGTGAAGGTGGCATCGTTCCAGCGGTCGCCGCCAGAGGTGTGGGGATTGAGCATCACCCGCACGTTCACCCCCCGCTGGTGGGCCGCCAGCAGCGCCTGCTCCACCACCTCCGACTGGAGCTTGAACTGCTTGAGCCGCAGCTCGGAGCGGGCCTGCTCGATCAGGGCCACCACCGCTTCGGCGCCGTCGTCGGGCATCACCAGCAGGCGCTGATGGCTGCGGATCGGCAGCGGTGTCGACTCAGCCACGGGAGAGGGGCCCGAGGACCCGGGGGAGGCACCCCGTTCTATCCGGAGATCGTCCGGCAGGCGACCCCTTCGGTCCGGCCCGGCTCACCGGGGCGGAGCCAGCAGACCGTGGCACTTTTCAGGGGACTTAACCTGCGCCAACGCCAGCCAGTGCCGTGACCGCCGCCTCAACGCGCATCATCCTGATCTGCTCCGGCAAGGGCGGGGTGGGGAAAACGACCCTCACCGCCAACCTGGGCATCGCCCTGGCCCGGCAGGGATCCCGCACCGCCGTGCTCGATGCCGATTTCGGCCTGCGCAACCTCGACCTGCTGCTGGGCCTCGAGAACCGGATCGTCTACACCGCCCAGGAGGTGCTGGCCGAGACCTGCCGGCTCGAGCAGGCCCTGGTGAAGCACAAGCAGGAACCCAACCTGGCGCTGCTGCCGGCGGGCAATCCGCGGATGCTGGAGTGGCTCACGCCGGAGGACATGAAGCGGATCGTGGCCCTGCTGGCCGAGCGCTTCGACACCGTTCTGATCGACTGCCCCGCCGGCATCGAGGACGGCTTCCGCAACGCCGCCGCCGCCTCCCGGGAGGCGATCGTGGTCACCACCCCGGAGGTGTCCGCCGTGCGGGACGCCGACCGGGTGATCGGCCTGCTCAACACCCAGGGCATCCAGCCGATCCAGCTGGTGCTCAACCGGGTGCGGCCGAAGATGATGGAGAACCAGGAGATGCTGGCGGTGAACGATGTCACCGACATCCTCGCCCTGCCCCTGCTGGGGCTGGTGCTGGAGGACGAGCAGGTGATCGTGTCCACCAACCGGGGCGAACCGCTCACCCTGAATGGCAACGGCTCGCCGGCAGCGAAGGCCTACCACAACATCGCCCGGCGGCTGCGGGGGGAAAACGTGCCGCTGATGGATCCAGCAAAGGAGGGCAAGGGCCTCCGGGCCCGCCTCGGCCGCCTCATGCAGACCCGGATCTTCTGAAGCGATGACCCTGCGCGACTTCATCAACCGGCTGCTGGGGCGCCAGCCCGCCAGCGCCACCATGGCCCGCGAACGGCTGCAGCTGGTGCTCGCCCACGACCGCAGCGACCTCAACCCGGAGCTGCTCGAGAAGATGCGGCGCGAGATCCTCGAGGTGGTGTCCCGCTACGTGGAGATCGACGTGGAAGGCGGCGATGTGAGCCTCGAAACCGAGGACCGGGTCACCGCCCTGGTGGCCAACCTACCGATCAAGCGGGCCCGCCCGGCGCCGCTGGCCGCCGCCACCGAGGCCCTGGAGGGCTGAGGGTCGGCGCGGGGGAATCCTCCCGGCAGTTGCCCCTGGCTCCGATGCTCTCCCCCTGCCCCGCGCCGGCGCGCGCCACCGCCGCACAGCCGCTCGATCCCTTCACCCCGGCGGAGCAGCGGGTGCTGCAGCAGCTGCTCTGCGGCTTCAGCAACAAGGGCATCGCCGCGGTGCTGGTGGTGAGTCCCCGCACGGTGGAGAGCCACGTGTCGAACCTGCTGGCCAAGACCGGCTGCCGCAACCGCACCCAGCTGCTGCTCTGGGCCCTGGGGGAGCGATAAGCTCAGCCGGGGTCAGCCCCGCGCCGGCTTAGCTCAGCGGTAGAGCAGCGCTTTTGTAAAGCGAAGGCCATCGGTTCAAATCCGTTAGCCGGCTTCCCGGGCCGCGGCCTCGAGCTGCCGCAGGCAGTCGTCGCTGCTGCTGAACACCGTGAACACCCCGATCGTGCCGGTGGTTTCCAGGATCATGCGCAGCTGGCTGCAGAGGCTGCACAGGTAGAGGTCGTAGCCCTGGCTCCGCAGCCGTTTGAGGGCGGAGATCAGGCAGGCGAAACCGCTGCTGTCGAGGAACGTCACGGCCGTGAAATCGATCAGCACCGAGCGGGGATCGCCGGCCATCAGGCTGAGGATCCGGTCGCGCAGATCCGCGCCGGTATCGGCGTTGAGAAAGCCCACCGGCCGCAGGATGTGGAGCGCCGGAGCGGAGGGCGGCATGCCGGAGCGGGTGGGCCAGGCCCCCACCATGCCGCAGCCGCGACCGGCCGTCATCGCGCCCGCTGCCGCGGTCGAGCGGCTGGCCCTGGCGGGACACCGGCTCGCGGCGACGCCATGCGGGCAGCCGATCGTCTGGGCAGGAGGATGCTGAACTGAGGATCGATCCTGCGCAAACTGGACCGGGCGTGCCCCCGCTGGCGCTTTCCCCCAAGAGGCAAGCCCGGAGACGATCCCCGCCCACGCCGATGGCATCCGATCCCTCCCCTCCACCAACGGGACTACCGCCGCCGCCCACCCTGCCGAGCTCCGCCAGCCTGGAGACCGCGCTGGAGGTGATGCGCCTCAGCCTCCTGCCCGACAGCGACGGCTCTGGCGAGGAGGAGCCGGGGGTGCGAAGCCCCTGCGTGCTGGTCCTGGAGGAGGGCGCCTCTGCGGCATCCTCACGGAGCGGGATGCGGTGCGCTGGGCCCTGAGCAACACGCCCGCGAACCAGATTCGCCTGGGCTCGGTGATGAGCCGCCCGGTGGTGCAGCGGCAGCGCCAGGACTGCCTCGA
Organism: Synechococcus sp.; assembly: GCA_046081905.1. Classification (GTDB taxonomy): domain Bacteria; phylum Cyanobacteriota; class Cyanobacteriia; order PCC-6307; family Cyanobiaceae; genus CBW1002. Next base: position 7,395 of record JBJTWS010000256.1, read on the forward strand.
CATCCTGGCGACCATGAGCCTGATGCGCCGGCACCGGATCCGCCATCTGCCGGTCGTGGACGAGCAGGAGCGCCCCACCGGCCTGGTGACGCTCACCAGCCTCAACCATGTGCTGCAGGAAACCTTCTTCCTGCGGTTCCGCCAGGTGGTGGAGGTGATGACCCCACGGTGATCACGGTGCGCCCCCAGGACACCCTGCGGCAGGCGATTCAGACCATGGCCCTGCGCTCGATCAGCTGTGTGGTGGTGACGGAACTGCTGCCGGGGCCGGGATCGCGGCGGGAGCGCCCGGTGGGCATCCTCACCGAGCGGGACATCCTGCAGCTGCGGCGCCTGGAGCTCTCGATCGGCACCACCACGGTGGCGGAGGTGATGAGCAGTCCGCTGCGCTGCATCCATCCTTCCGACGATCTGGCGGATGTGCGCGAGCAGATGCAGCGGATGCGGGTCCGCCGCGTGGTGGTGACCAACCAGGCCGGTGACCTGGTGGGCCTGATCACCGAGACCAACCTGATGCAGAGCATCGACCCGGTGGACCTCTTTGGCGTGTACGAGATCATGCAGCGGCAGGTGCAGGTGCTGAGCGAGAGCCGCCTGGAGCTGCTGAACCGCCGCCGCTTCGACTTCAGCCGCGCCCTCAGGGAGCAGGAGTTCTGGCTCGCCTACCAGCCCCAGCTGGATCTGCGCTCGGGCAGCATCCGCTCCGCCGAGGCCCTGATCCGCTGGAACTCGCCGCAGCACGGCCCGGTACCGCCGAACGACTTCATCCCGCTGGCGGAACACTCGGGCTTCATCGTGGAGCTGGGCCAGTGGATCCTCACCACCGCCTGCCAGCAGGTGCGGCAGTGGATGGACCAGGGAAAGCAGCCGATCCGGATGGCCGTGAATGTGACGGCCCATCAGCTCCTGGAACCCAGATTCGTGAGCCAGGTCATGGCCACGCAGGAGCAGAGCGGCCTACCACCCGAGCAGCTGACCCTGGAGCTCACCGAGAGCGTGCTGGTGGAGAACAACAGCGCCACGGCGGACTGTTTCCAGAAACTTCAGCAGGAAGGGGTACGGATCTCGATCGATGATTTCGGCACCGGCTACGCCTCGCTCTCCTATCTGCAGCACTTCCACTTCAACGAGCTCAAGATCGATCGCAGCTTCGTGAGCCACATCGACACCAACCACAAGGGGCAGGTGATCGTGCGATCCGTGCTGGACCTGGCCCGCACCATGGGGTTCACCACGGTGGCGGAAGGGGTGGAAACCACCCAGGCAACTCGAGTGGTTGCGACAGGCCGGCTGCGCGGTGATCCAGGGCTACCTGGTGAGCCGGCCCGTCCCCGCCCACCACTGGGAGCCCGGCTGGCTCAACGGGGACCGGCAAACAGCCACACCAGTACCACCAGAAGTCCCCACCCCAGGGGCGCCAGGTTGAACAGGTCGGTGCCCAGGCTCGTGAGCGGCTGCAGCAGCCAGTGCACCAGGGCCATGGGGAGCACCACCAGCAGGGCCAGCCAGAGCATCGTTCAACCCAGCCCGGGGAGCACGGGCATCACAGCGCCGCGCCGCAGCAACCGCCAGCCCCCGGAATCCTGCCAGGCGATCACGGTGCTCGCCTGACCGGAGGGCTCGGGCCAGGGGAGGGGCCCCAGCAGGGGCAGTTCGGGGAAGAGGGCCGCGGCCTCGGTGGCGGTGGTGGCGGGCGGCTCACCGGAGCGGTTCACGCTGGTGGTGGCCAGGGGACCACTGCGGCGGAGCAGGTCCCGGGCGGCGTCGCAGGCGGGCACCCGCAGGCCGAGGCTGCCCCCCCCGGGATGGAGGGCCTCCGCCCAGGGCCCCTGGGCCGGCAGCACCAGTGTGAGGGCACCGGGCCAGCCCACCTCCGCCAGTTCGAACCACTCGGAGCGCCACTCCAGCGGCAGGCAGCCGCGCAGCTGCTCCAGATCGGCGCCCATCAGGATGAGTGGCTTGTCCTGGGGGCGGCGCTTCAACCGCCAGATCTGGGGCGCATGCTCCGGCTGGGCCGCCAGGGCCGGCAGGGTGTCGGTGGGGAAGAGGGCGGCCGCCCCGGAACGCAGCCGCTCCGCCAGGGCAGGGGCATCCAGAACCGGCATCGGGAAACGGGGAGAGAGGGCGAGAAGGAAGAGGGGGCGGGTCTAGCGGGGCGTTGACGCGGCTGGGGGCCTGCGGGCCTCGGCGAAGCGGCGGTGGCCCTCCAGGTCGGGGAAGGAGCCCACCGCCACCAGACCGGACTCCCGCAGCAGCTCCTGTACGGCCTCGCTCTGGTCATGGTGATGCTCCAGCAGCAACCAGCCGCCTGGCGCCAGGGCCGCCGGCGCCCCCGCGGCCAGGATCCGCAGGGCGGTGAGGCCATCGGGGCCGCCATCAAGGGCGAGCCGTGGTTCATGCTCCCGCACCACCGGCTCCAGCTGCTCCACCACCGCCGTGGGGATGTAGGGGGGATTGGCCACCACAAGCTCCAGCTGCCCCCACCAGGGCCGCAGCGGCTCCCACCAGCTGCCGGCCACGCCCTCGATCCGCTCCCGCACAGCCGCCGCCCGCCAGTTTCGCTCCGCCACCGCCAGGGCCTCGGCGCTGAGGTCCACCGCCAGCCCCCGGGAGGCGGGCCAGGCCCGCGCCAGGGCCAGGGCCAGGCAGCCCGATCCGGTGCCCAGATCGGCCCAGAGGCCCACACCGGCAGGCGGCGGCGCCAGGGCGAGGGCCCGCTCCACCAGGAGCTCGGTCTCCTGGCGGGGAATCAGCACCCCGGGGGCCACGACAAGGTCGAGATCGCGCCAGGGGCAATGGCCCACCAGGTACTGGAGGGGCTCGGCGGTGCGCCGATGGCGGCCCCAGAGGGCGGCCAGGTCCGCGAGGCTGCGGCGCAGCGTCACGGGCCGCTCGGGATGGAGCCGCAGCCCCTGCAGATCACTCCAGGCCAGCCCGCCGGCCTGATCGAGCAGCCAGTCGAGGTCGGAGGCCCGCCCCCCCTGCTGCAGCTGCTCGCGCCGCCACTGCAGCAGCACCTCCGCCGGGAGCGGCGGCAGCGGGGATTCAGGAGCCAGGGACACGGGCCCTCCGGCGGCGACGGGGCCGGCCTCACTGCCTCCACGATGGCGCCTGCCCGCGCTGCGGCGATCGGCCGCCCTCAACGGGGACGCCAGCACAGCCCCGGTTCCGCCCGCAGGACCCCCTCCACCTCCAGCCGCACCAGGGCCGGCAGCACCTGCTCGGCCGGCTGATCGAGCCGCAGGCAGAGCTGCTCCAGGGAGGCCCCCGCCCCCACGGCCCGCAGCAGCGCATCCTGCGGACCGGGCGGAGCGGGCAAAACGGCGAGCTCCGGGGCCCTCCCCTGGCGCCGGGGCCGCAGGGGTCCGGGTCCCAGCTGGCGGATCCAATCGGCGGGCTCGAGCAACGGGGTGGCCCCCCGCGCCAGCAGACGGTTGCTACCCAGGGCCGAGGCCTTGCCGGCATCGCCCGGCACCACCCACAGGGGGAGCCCCTCGCGCCAGGCCCGCTCGGCCGAGTGCAGGGCACCGCTTCGCGGCGGGCACTCCACCACTACCACGGCGGCGGCCAGGGCCACCTGCAGGCGATTGCGCTCCGCGAAGTGCCCCGGTCGCACAGGGGTACCGGGGGGCTGCTCCGTGAGCAGCAGGCCCTGCTGCTCGACCCGCCGCTGCAGGGGAGCGTGGTGGCGGGGGTACACACGCTCCAGCGGAGTACCGAGCACCGCCACCGGCGCTCCGCCACCCTGCAGGCATCCCTCGTGCACGGCCCCGTCGATGCCCTCGGCCAGGCCACTCACCACGGGCCAGCCCGCCGCCGCCAGGGCCTGGCCCAGCTGGCGGGCCATGCTGAGGCCGTGGAGCGAGGGCCGGCGGGTGCCCACCACGGCCACGGCCTGGCGGCGCCGCAACAGGGGCCAGAGGCTGCCGCGGCCGGCCCAGTGGAGCGCCAGGGGAGGGCGCTCGAGCCAGCGCACAGCCGGGGGCAGGGCCGGGTCCCCCGGCAGCAGCAGCCGGCGTGGGTCTGGCAGGGGGCGTCCCCCCGGCGCCAGGGGATCCTCCCCCCAGAAGCGGCGATGGGCCACCACCTGCTCCACCAGGGCATCCCCCCAGCCGGGCAGCCGCCTGAGGCGCTCCGGCGCCAGCCGCCAGGCCTCCTCGAGGGATCCGCAGGCCTGCTCCAGGGCCACGAGGCGGCGCCAGCCGAGGCCCGGACAGCGGCTCCAGAGCAGCCACCAGAGTCGGCGGCGCTGATCCCAGCCGGACGAACCTCCGCCGGCAGGGGCGGGGGATGCCTCCGCGGGAGGAACCGGGAGCGGCCGCAGGGGCACCGGCAAGGGAAGCGGCAGGAGCTGACCCACCCAGGATCGAGATCAGTACGCCTGTACTATGCCACGGATCGGCCGGTTCCCGCCGGCCCCTGCTCGAGGCGGCGCAGGGCTTCAGCCAGGTCCTCCGGCAGGCGCCGCAGCAGGCGCCGCCCCACGTTCCCCGGAGCCAGGGCCACCGGCACCAGCTCCACCCGGGCCTCGGCCGCGAGCACGCCACCGGGCCCCAGGAACCGGCTCCTCCAGGGCAGCCGCGCTCCCTGGCGCGGCAAGGCCTCGCTCCACAGCTCCACCCGATCGCCGTGGAGCAGGGGCTGGCGGTAGTCGATCGCGAGGGACACCACCGGCAACTCCAGGCCCCGGGCCGCCAGGTCGCTGTAGGCCAGGCCTGCGGCCGCCAGCGCCTCCACCCGGCCCTCCTCCAGCCAGGCGAGGTAGGAGCCGTGCCACATCACGCCGGCATGGTCGGTGTGCTGCGGCAGCACCACCCGCCGCAGACACCAGGCCGAGGAGGCGGCAGAGGGTGCTGCGGAGCCGGATCCGGAGGCGGGCATTTTTCTGTGCATCACGGTCTGCGCCTGGGGCAGCGGCAGGGCCAGCCACCCGCCATAGGGTGACGCAGAGCTGGACCGTAGCCGTGTTCCGCAACCTTCTGATCGCCGATTCCGGCAAGGGTCATGTCGAGGAAATGGTGCGCATGCTGCGCGCCATTCCCCCCTGCCAGCAGGCCCGGGTGAACCTCCTGCACGTGGTGCCCGAGCAGGCCGGCGAAGACTTCCAGCAGCACTGGCAGAACGCCGCCGGCATCGTGGCGGAGGCGGTGAAGCGCCTGGGCCTCAACCCCGGCGAGGTGAACACGATCATCCGCCAGGGCGACACCAAGCAGACCGTGCTGAAGGTGGCCGACGAGCTGGATGTCGATCTGATCGTGATGGGCTCCCGCGGCCTCGGACGGCTGCAGTCGATCCTGAGCAACAGCGCCAGCCAGTACGTCTTCCAGCTCTCCACGCGGCCGATGCTGCTGGTGCGCGACGACCTCTACGTGCGCCACATCAACCGCGTTCTGGTGACCGTGGACGGCACCGGTGTGGGCGACGACGCCCTGCGGATCGCCTGCGAACTGGTGAACGGCATCCCCGGCGGCAGCCTCACCGGGGTGCACGTGAGCCGGCAGGACATCACCCCCTCCCGCGGCGGCCGCAGCCCCGTGGATGAACTGCTGGAGAAGGCGGTGCAGCGGGCCCGGGGCTTCGGAGTGGACCTGCAGACCGTGCATCGCACCGGCGACATCGGCCGGGCCGTGTGTGCCGCCGCGGAGGAGACGAAGGCCGATCTGGTGGTGATCGCCTCCCAGGATCGCCGTCCCCTGGTGGCCCGGGCCCTGGTCGACCTCGACCGGCTGCTGGGCAGCTCCGTGAGCGACTACATCCGCGTCCACGCGCCGGCCCCGGTGCTGCTGGTGCGGGAGCCGGAGCGCCAGGGCTGAGGCCGGCGCAGGACGCCGAGTCCTCGCGCCGGGAAACCAACAAAAAAAACCAGGGCAGCGCTCACACGAGCGTCGCCCTGGAGAGGGAATGGGGCCGAAGACGGGGGGAAAGGCTCAGCCCCCCTCGCGGCTGCTGGTCTGGATGTAAAGAATGATCAGAAACACCGCCGGAACCAGAACGAACAGAAGGCTGGCGACGAACCCGAGATCGTTGGTTTCCATGGCGGTGTCGGAGGTGCTGGGAGGGTATCACCGCCGTTCGGCCGGCTCTTCGGGCCCTTCACCGCTCGTTGCGTTGCTGGAGTCGGCGGCGGGATCCGCCGCCGCTGCAGCCGGCGTCTCCTGCTCCAGCGCTTCCTCTTCGGACGGGGGCTCGGGCGGAGCCGGCCAGGCGATCGGCCCCGGGGGGAGGGGCTGGCTGCGGGCCGCCGCCTCGAGACGTTCCCGCTCGGCCAGGCCCACCTGGGGGCGGGTGAGCACCAGAACGGATCGGTTCACCAGGGTCTGGCAGGCCAGGCGCCAACTGACCGGACGGCGGCGCAGCTTCTGCTCCTCCACGGCTGTGGGGGGCGTGAGCGCACCGGCATCCAGGGGCTCGACGACCTCGACGAAGCAGGTGATGCACTGGCCGCAACCGCCGCAGTTGCCCAGTTTTCCCTTCAGCCCATAGAGCTCCACCCCTTCGCGCAGGGCCACTTCCCGCAGGTTCTCGCCGGGATAGCACTCCACATCGCGGCCCTCGCGAACGAAACGGATCACGGGCATGGCACCAACCCAGAAGAAGCTCCATTCTGAAACCCGCAGTTGCGCTCCGTAACCAGGCTCCCGCGGGGCCAGGCGCAACCCTTACGATCACCACCACTGATCGGCTCTATGGCACTTCCCCATGCCAGAGGGCCAATCGTGGCTGCCCGAACCATCCCCTACGGATGTCCGCCGGGCGGCTCCCTGTTTCCCCGGACCTAACCCCCATGGGATTGCCCTGGTATCGGGTGCACACGGTCGTCATCAACGACCCGGGCCGTTTGCTCGCCGTGCACCTCATGCACACCGCTCTGGTAGCCGGCTGGGCCGGCTCCATGGCGCTCTATGAGCTCGCCATCTTCGATCCCTCCGACCCGGTGCTCAACCCCATGTGGCGCCAGGGCATGTTCGTGATGCCCTTCATGGCCCGCCTGGGCGTGACCGGCAGCTGGGGCGGCTGGAGCATCACCGGTGAAACCGGTGTGGACCCCGGCTTCTGGAGCTTCGAGGGTGTGGCGGCCGCCCACATCATTTTTAGCGGCCTGCTCTTCCTGGCCGCCATCTGGCACTGGACCTACTGGGATCTGGAGATCTGGCAGGACCCCCGCACCGGCGAACCGGCGCTCGACCTGCCCAAGATCTTCGGCATCCACCTGCTGCTGGCCGGCCTGGCCTGCTTCGGCTTC
>JBJTWS010000257.1:0-13001 GCA_046081905.1 Synechococcus sp.
TCAGCAACCTGATCGAGCGCTTCGGCTGCGTCGCCGGCTATCCGAACGGCACCTACAAGGGCGGCCAGGCCATGACCCGCTACGAAGCGGCGGCCCTGCTGAACGCCTGCCTCGATCGGATCACCGAGGTGACCGACGAGCTCAAGCGCCTGATGAAGGAGTTCGAGCAGGAACTCGCCGTGCTCAAGGGCCGCGTCGACGGCCTCGAGGCGAAGGTGGGTGAACTGGAGGCCACCCAGTTCTCCACCACCACCAAGCTGGCGGGCGACACCGTCTTCGTGATCGGTGCTAACAGCTTCGGCGGCAGCGAAGACCTGGGCACTCGCACCCCTGACCAGAACGCCGAGAACTGGGGCGCCACCGTCTTCAACTACGACGTTCGCCTCAACTTCTCCACCAGCTTCACTGGCAAGGACCTGCTGTACACCCGGCTGCGCAGCGGCAACTTCAACTCCAGCCCCTTTGCGGGTCGGCCCTTCAACCTGATGGCGCTGGACCGGGCCTTCAGCCCCTCCGGTGGGCCGAACCAGGTGGAGATTGATCGTCTCTACTACCGCTTCCCGATCGGCAGCGACTTCACCGCCCTGGTGGGTGGCCGGGCCCGGAACACGGAATTCCTGGCCATTCGTCCGTCGTTCTATGGCGGCCGCGGCACCAACATCCTCGATGTCTTCACCCTGCACGGCGCCCCCGGCACCTACAACAAGGCCACCGGTGCCGCCTTCGGCCTGATGTGGAAGCAGAACGTGAAGAAGGGCAACCCCTACTTCGCCGCCTCCACCAGCTACATCGCCCCCAGCGGCAACGAGGGTGATCCCAGCGTGGGTGGCCTGTTCACCGACGCCAGCAAGGGAAGCTTCACCACCCAGATCGGTGTGGCGGCTCCCCAGTGGGCCCTGGCCTTCGCCTGGCGCTACGGCCAGTGTGGCCAGAACTTCCGCCGCGGCACCCAGTTCGCCAACCAGAACCAGCCCTGCCCCGCCAGCGGCTCGGATGATTCCGCCTACTCCAACAACTTCGCCGTGACGGCGGCCTGGCAGCCCGTGGATTCGGGCTGGGTGCCTTCGATCAGCACCGGCTGGGGCTACAACGCCCTCACCCAGGCCGGTGATTCGGCCGGGTTCGATGCCGCCAACAACATCGAGGCCAGCCAGTCGTGGTACGTGGGCCTGGAGTGGTCTGACGTGTTTGCCAAGGGCAACGCCTTCGGCATGGCCGTGGGTCAGCCGGTGTTCGCCACCAGCCTGCGCGACGGCGACACCCCCCGCGACGGCAACTACGTGTGGGAGTGGTGGTACAAGTTCCAGGTGACTGACAACATCAGCATCACCCCGGCGATCTTCTACCTCAGCCGCCCCGACGGTCAGTTCACCACCGCCGGCGAGACCAACAACGTCTTCGGCGGCCTGGTGCAGACCCAGTTCAAGTTCTGATCTTCGGATCCCCTCTCCTCACACTTCCAGTCCCCGGCGGCGCCCCTGGCGCCCCGGGGCTTTTTTGCGGCTCGTCGCCACCCTCCCGTGGCGATGATGGTGCGGTGCCGTTCGCCCGCCCTTGCCCCAGTCCGCCGCCGGCTCCCGCGATCTCTACGCCGTGCTGGGGGTGGCCCGGGGGGCCTCGGCCTCCGTGATCAAGGCCGCCTACCGCGCCCTGGTGAAGCGGCACCATCCCGATGCCGGTGGCGACGCCGACACGATCCTGGCCCTCAATGCCGCCTGGGAGGTGCTCGGCGATGGCGAGCGCCGCCGCCACTACGACGGCCAGAGGGGGCCCGGCGCCGCCATGGCAGCTGGAGAGGTGCCAACGGGGACCGCCAGGCCGCGGGGCCGTCGCCCGTCTGCCGGCCATGACGCCGAACTGCTCGCCTGGCTGGAGCAGGTATATGCCCCGATCGATCGGTTGCTGGGCCAGGTGATCAACCCCTTCCCCGCCCAGCTGCGGGAACTCTCCGCCGATCCCTACGACGATGCCCTGATGGAGGCCTTCTGCGCCTTCCTCAGCCAGAGCCAGGCCCGGCTCGAGAAGGTGGAGGGCCTCTACCGCTCCCGGTCCTGTCCCGCCTCGGCCCGCGGCTTCGGGCTGAGCCTGTACCACTGCCTCAGCCAGGTGAAGGATGCCCTCCAGGAGCTGGAGCGCTACACCATGGGCTACGTGGATGGCTACCTGCGCGACGGACGCGAGATGCTGCGGGAAGCCCGCCAGCGCCGCAGCCGCCTCCAGCAGGAGCGGCGGCGGCTGGAGATCTGACCGGGGACCGCTCAGGTGGTGTAGGGCTCCAGCTGATCGACGCGCAGCCACACGTCCGGTACGGGGCGGCGCCAGCGCAGCTGCGCGTAGTCGCCCTTCACCGCCAGGATCTCGCCGGGGCCCTCCAGCAGATAGGCGGGGGGCTGCGGATCACTGGCGGCGGCCTCGAGCGAGGCGCCGTAGGCCTGCCGGTTCACCCGCACCAGGCTGCCCTTCTTCAGTGCCAGTGGAGCCGCGGCCGGCGCAGGGGCAGTGGAGGAGGTGTCGGCTTCGGCCATGGTTCCTGGCGGGGGGGCTGGAATCGGCGGCAGGCTAGGACTCCCGCAGCGCTTTCTGCCGATGTCCACCGCCCTGGCCCTCTCCCTGGCCGTGTTCGGGGCTCTGCTGCTGGTGGCCGTGCTGCTCGACGACATGGCCGCCCGCCTGCGGGTGCCTGGCGTGCTGCTGGTGCTGGTGCTCGGCCTGCTCACCGACAACGACCTCGATTCCCTGCCCGGCATCCCGGCCCAGCCCCTGCTCTCCCTGGCCGGAGCGGATCAGATCGCCCAGGTGGGGCTGGTATTGGTGCTGTTCTTCGGCGGGCTCACCACCAACTGGGGCGAACTCCGGGCCGTGCTGCGGCCGGCGGCCCGGCTCGCCACCCTCGGTTCCCTGCTCACCGCCCTGCTGGTCACCGCCGTGGTCCTCGCCCTCGGCAGCCTGCCCGGCGCCGACCAGCAGGTGAGCCTGCCCCTGGCGCTGTTCATCGGGGCCATGGTGTGCAGCACCGATGCCTCCGCCGTGCTCGCCCTGCTCCGCCCCCTGGCGGGACGCCTGCCCAAGCGGCTGATCGATCTGATCGAGTGTGAATCCGCCTTCAACGATCCGGTGGCCGTGGTACTCGCCGGCCTGGCGATGGCGATGGCGGGCGGGGGCCAGGACGGGCTGGCCGCCCCCTCCTCCCTGGTCACCGAGGTGGTGCGCCAGTTCCTGCTGGGGATCCTGCTGGGCTTCCTCGGGGGCAGCCTGGCGCGGCAACTGCTCTCGGCCCGGCGTTCCCTCACCTGTCCAGCCCTGCTGGCGGTGGTGAGCCTGGCGGTGCTGATGCTGCTGGTGGGCGGCACCCAGCTGCTGGGGGGCAGCGGCCTGCTGGCGGCCTACATCGCCGGGCTGGTGCTCGGCAACAGCACCGAGTGCGATCGGCTGGTGCTGGAGGAGGCCCATGCCGGCTTCGCCAAGATGGCTGAGCTGCTGCTCTTCCTCTGCATGGGGCTGGTGGTGAGCGCCGATTCCGTGGTGGATTCCCTCCTGGAGGTGGTGGTGCTCTTTGTGGCGATGCTGCTGGCCCGCTGGCTGATGGTGGAGGTGCTGCTCACCGGCTCCGGCTTCCGCCGCCCCGACCGCCTGTTCATCGCCGGTTCCGGCCTGCGGGGGGCCGTGCCCGTGGCCCTGGCGATCCAGGCCGCCGCCAGCAGCGTGCCCTGGGGAGACGCGATGCCGCCCCTGGCGCTTGGGGTGGTGCTGCTGGGAATGCTGGGGCAGGGCTTTCTGCTGGTGCCCCTGGCCCGCCGGCTCGGGCTGGCCCAACCGGCCGTGGAGGAGCGGCAGGCCTAGCCTCGCCCCACTCCATCGCCTCGGTCGTAGCGCGTGCGTTTGCTGTTGCTGGGTTGTTCGGGCTTCGTGGGCCGCGAACTGGTGCCCTTCCTGCTCGAACTGAGCCATGAGCCCGTGCTGGTGAGTCGCCGGGCCGAACCCTTCCCCCCCCGGTTGGCGGAGCGCCTCCAGATCCTGCAGCTGGATCCCTCCGATCCCGCCAGCTGGCAGCGCCCCGACCTGCTGGCGGCCCTGGCGGCGGCCGAAGGGGTGGTGAACCTGGCCGGCGAGCCCATCGCCGAGCAGCGCTGGACCCCGGCCCATCGGCAACGGCTGCTGGACAGCCGGGTGCGCACCACCGAAGCGCTGGTGGCGGCCATGGCCGCCCTGGAGAAGCCCCCCGCCGTGCTGGTGAACGCGTCAGCGGTGGGCTACTACGGCACCAGCCGGGAGGCGGAGTTCCGCGAATCCAGCCCCTGCGGCAACGATGTTCTTGCCGGCATCTGCCGCGACTGGGAGGCGGCGGCCGATCGCGCCCCCGACGGTTGCCGGGTGGTGACGCTGCGCATCGGCATCGTGCTGGGCCCCGATGGCGGTGCCCTCGGCAAGATGCTGCCGGTGTTCCGATCCGGCTTCGGCGGGCCGGTGGGCTCCGGGCGCCAGTGGATGAGCTGGATCCACCGCCACGACCTCTGCCGCCTGATCGCCGCGGCCCTGGAGGAACCTTCCTACCGGGGCGGGTACAACGCCGTGGCTCCTGAGCCCGCCACGATGGGCACCTTCGCGGCCGCCCTGGGCCGCAGCCTCGGCCGGCCCAGCCTGCTGCCGGTGCCGGGGCCGATCCTCCAGCTGCTGCTGGGCGATGGCGCCCAGGTGGTGCTGGAGGGGCAGCGGGTGCTGCCGGAGCGCCTGCAGCAGCAGGGCTTCAGCTTTCACTACCCGGAGCTTGGCGCTGCCCTCGCCGCTGCCACCAGCCCAGGGCCCCACTGACCAGGGCCGCCGCCATCAGCAGCCCGATGGCGGGGGTGAACAGGGGTTCCCAGAGCCGCTGAAACAGCCGCAGGGGGGCTTCGATCTCCTGGCTGTGCAGCACCACGGCCAGGGCGAACCAAACCGCCCCCGCCAGCACCAGGAACACGTCCACCACCAGCAGGGTGTCGAGGGCGGCCTTGAGCCGCTGCAGGGGGGTGGGGGTGTCAGCCATGGCGGGGGGCGGGATCCGGGGGCAGCGCCGCCATGATCGCCGCTGCCATGCGCTCGGTGCCCGCCGCCGTGCCGATCCGCTCCCGTCCCACCTGGTCGAGGCGCCGCCGCAGCTCCGGCCCCTCGCTGGGATCGGCCAGGGTGGCCAGCAACTGCTCCACCAGCCCCGCGCTGGCCTCCAGGGTGGCGGATGCCCCCACCTCCCCTGCGGCGCACACCACCCCGGGCCCCAGCAGGCGCCGCTGCGCTTCGGCGAAGCCCGCCGTGAACTGGGGGCCCTGGCCCGCCAGCTGCAGCACCGGTTTGCCCAGCCCCACCGCCTGTTCGGTGGCGGTGCCGGCCATGGCCACCACCAGATCGGCGGGCCGCAGCACCGCGGCGAATCCCCCCCAGACCAGCTCCAGCCGCAGGTCGCCCCGCTCCAGGACGCTGCCCACCAGCCGCCAGTCCAGCCGTTCCGCCAGGGCCGCGAGGTCGTCGCTGGCGAGCTCCCGCACCAGGGCCGCCTGCAGCCGCAGCCGACCGGGCCGCTGCAGGGGGGCGGGCAGCCGCGTCAGCAGCCGCAGCATCAGCTCCAGGTTCTGCCGGGCCTCCGGCAGGCGGCTCCCCGGCAGCAGCGCCACCCGTTGGGGAGCCCCCGCGCCGCCGGGCGGAGAGGGCTCCGGAGCCGCTTCCCCCGGCTGCGCCACCACCAGATCGAGGAAGGGGTTGCCCAGGAAGGACACGGGGCGGCCCAGCTGCTGGCTCAGGTCGGTGGCGGTGAGGGCATCGCGGCTCCACACCTGCCGCATCCGCCGGCGCTGCAACAGCCAGCCGCAGGGCCAGGGCAGCCGCAGCCGGCCCTCGTAGTGGCTGGAGTAGGCCACCAGGTACACCACCCCCGGCAGCCCCGTGACCCACCAGGCCAGCAGGGGCACCACGTCGCCCACGATCACCACCAGATCGGTGCGGCGGCGCTGCCGCCAGAGCCGCCGCAGCTGCCGCAGCAGGTAGAGCACCTGCCCCTGCAGCAGTTCGGTGAGGCGGCCCCGCAGGCTGGTGTAGCCGAGGCCGCCGGTGCTGAAGGAGCGGGTGCGGCCCAGCACCGGGATGCCGGCCTGGCGGTAGGGCTCGCCGTGGCCCACCAGGGGAAGGGCAGCGATCTCCAGACCCGGCTGGCCCAGGAGCTGGCGGCCGAGCAGGGCGCCGCTGAGGTCCTCGCCGTGGCCGTTGCTCAGCAGCAGGAGGCGTGTCAACCCGCCAGCCAGCGCCGCACCTTCTCCATCGCGGCCCAGCCGGGCCGGCGGCTGAGGCCATCGGCCATGGAGGCGTTCAGTTCCTCGGCCAGCTCGGGTGCCATCAGCATCACGCGCTGCACCATCTCGATCTGCTCCCGTACGCCCTTCGAGTCTGTTTCGAGCAGGGCGAGGGTGAGGTTGATGCGGGCCTGGGGGTCCTGGGGGTTCAGCTTCACGGCGGTGCGGGCCGAGCGCAGGGCCGCCTCCGGCTGGTCCTCCAGCAGCTGCAGCCAGGCCAGGCAGGTCCAGCCGGCCGACTGGCGCGGGGCCTGCTCGGTGATCGCCGTGAATTCCCCGATCAGCTCGGCGGCCGGGGCACCCTGCTGATAGCGGGCGATGGCCGCATCGAAGCGGAATTCAAAGGTGGCGGTCATCGGCGCCGGAGTTGCCTTGGATCCTCAGATTCCCATGCCGCGATCCCGGGGCAGCTCAGACGGCGAAGGAGCTGCCGCAGCCGCAGGTCTGGGTGGCGTTGGGGTTGGTGAAGTTGAAGCCACCGCCGATCAGGGCGCTGGAGAAATCCAGCTGCATGCCGTAGATGTACAGCAGGCTCTTGGGATCGCACACCACGCGGAAGGCGGGGGCTCCCTCCGGTTCGTAGTCGTAGCTCTCGTCGTCGGGACGGATCTCGGCGGCGTCGATGAAGTCCATCGTGTAGCTCATGCCGCTGCAGCCGCCGGAGCGCACCCCCACCCGCAGCACCTTCTCCTGCCCCTGGGATCCCATCAGGGCGGCGAGCTGGCGCATGGCCGGCTCGGTGATCAGGATGCCCTTGCCGTCCTTGCCGGTGTGGGTGCGGGGCGCCTCGGTGGTGGCTTCAGCAGCCGCGGGGGCCTGGGTCATGGGGGTTGCGGTCTCGGTGCTCATCGCGGGGGCCGCCCTGGTGGCTTTGACCAACTCTATGGAGCCCGCGGCGGTGCTGCCTGGGGCGGTCGTCCCCACTGCGGCGGCCCCCGTCTCCATAGAGTCGGCCCCACTACGGGATTTCAGAGGGTGCGGGTCGCCATCGTGGGTGCGGGCTTGGCGGGTCTGTCCGCTGCGGTCGATCTGGTGGAGGCCGGCCACCAGGTGGATCTCTACGAAGCCCGCCCCTTCCTGGGCGGCAAGGTGGGCAGCTGGGAAGACTCCGACGGCAACCACATCGAAATGGGGTTGCACGTGTTCTTCTTCAACTACGCCAACCTCTTCGCCCTGATGCGCAAGGTGGGTGCCTTCGAGAACCTCCTGCCCAAGGAGCACACCCACCTGTTCGTGAATGCCGGCGGCGACCTGCGGAAGCTGGATTTCCGCTTCCCGATCGGCGCCCCCTTCAACGGCCTCAAGGCCTTCTTCACCACCCCCCAGCTCGACTGGATCGACAAGATGCGCAATGCCCTGGCGCTCGGCACCAGCCCGAGCGTGCGCGGCCTGGTGGATTACGAGGGCGCCATGAAGGTGATCCGCGATCTGGATCGGATCAGCTTCCAGGAGTGGTTCGTGGGCCACGGCGGCAGCCCGCGCAGCATCGAGCGCATGTGGAACCCGGTGGCCTACGCCCTCGGCTTCATCGACTGCGCCTCGATCTCGGCCCGCTGCATGCTCACCATCTTCATGATGTTTGCCGCGAAAACCGAGGCCTCCAAGCTGAACCTGCTCAAGGGCTCCCCCCACCGCTGGCTCACCGGACCGATCCTCGAGTACATCGAGGCCCGCGGTGGCCGCCTGCACCTGCGCCACCGGGTCACGCAGGTGCACTACGAGGAGGGCACCGAAGGCGGTGAGGCCCCCCGGGTCACCGGCCTCACCCTCGGCACCCCGGATGGTGACGTGCAGGTGCAGGCCGATGCCTACCTGGCCGCCTGCGACGTACCGGGCATCCAGCGGCTGCTGCCGAAGGAGTGGCGCCGCCATCCCCAGTTCGAGGCCATCTACCGCCTCGAGGCCGTGCCGGTGGCCACCGTGCAGCTCCGCTACGACGGCTGGGTCACGGAGCTGGGCGAGGGGGCCGAGGCGGAGGCCCGCCGCACCGATCCGGCCCACCCCGTGGGTCTGGACAACCTCCTCTACACCGCCGATGCGGCCTTCAGCTGCTTCGCCGACCTGGCCCTCTCCAGCCCGGTGGACTACCGCAAGCCCGGCCTGGGTTCGCTGCTGCAGTGCGTGCTCACCCCCGGCGATCCCTGGATCCCGATGCGCAGCGAGGAGATCGTGGCTGCCACCGACGAGCAGGTGCGCCAGCTGTTCCCCTCCGCCCGGGGGCTGAAGCTGGTGTGGAGCAACGTGGTGAAGCTGGCCCAGTCGCTCTACCGCGAGGCCCCGGGCATGGAGCCCTTCCGGCCGGAGCAGCGCACGCCGGTGGCGAACTTCTTCCTGGCCGGCAGCTACACCCGGCAGGACTACATCGACTCCATGGAAGGCGCCACCATGAGCGGGCGTCTGGCGGCGGCGGCGATCCTGGACCGACCGGTCCAGCTCGCCACCAATGCGGCCGTGGCCTGACCCTTCGCAGCGTTTTCCATGGGCCGTTGGCTCGAGCACAGCGTCACCACCGAGATCCAGGCCCCCGTGGAGCGGGTCTGGGCCGTCTGGAGCGACCTGGAGGCCATGCCCCGCTGGATGCGCTGGATCGAGTCGGTGGTGACCGAACCCGGCAACCCCGACCTCACCGACTGGACCCTGGCGGCCCAGGGCTTCCGCTTCCACTGGAAGGCGCTCATCACCCAGCGGGTGGAGGCCCAGCAGCTCCACTGGGAATCGGTGGGGGGATTGCCGACCCGGGGGGCGGTGCGCTTCTATCCGCAGGGTCCCGGTTGCACCGCGGTACGGCTCAGCGTCAGCTACGAGCTTCCCGGTGTGCTGGCACCCCTGATGGAACCCAGCATTCTGGGGGGCATCGTCACCAAGGAACTGCAGGCCAACCTTGACCGTTTCCGCGACCTGGTCGAAGACTCCGGCGGCCCTGGGGCTGGCCCTGCTGCTGGGGGGCTGTCAGGGACTTAGCCTCCCCTTCCCGTTCCCCGGGGTCGGCAGCAGCCCCCAGGTTCAGGTGCCCCCGGTCCGCCGTGGCGAGCGGCCCGTGGCGGCGAAGGTGCCGCCTCCCGATACGGCCGGTCTCACCCCGCTGCCCCCGGCCCAGGAGGTGGTGGCCGCCGTGCCGAGTGGCCGGGTGGATCCCTTCAGCTCCCCGCTGCTGAGCGGCTCCGGCAAGTTGCCCGCGGGGGTGGCGGGCAATCCGGGCGCCCCCGGCGGCCCGCCGGTGCGTCCGCCCCTGAGCCTGCCGGAGGCCTTCCGCTTCAACGGGGTGGTGGCCTCCTACGGCCGGCCCCAGGCCCTGGTGCAGTTCGGCGCGGTGAGCGGCAGCCTCGGCCCCGGCGACCAGGGCGGCCGCACCACCGATCTGTTGCCGGTGGGCTGGAGCGTGCAGGCCGTGGATGTGCAGCGGGGCCTGCTGGTGCTGCGCCAGGCCGACCGCACCATCACCGCCGAGCTCTAGGACAGGGGCGTCGAGGCCTCGCCACCACCGCCTAGGGCGCGGCTACAGGCCTCCACCAGCCCCGCCAGGTCGTGCGGGCTTGCCTCGGCGTCCACCCGGCCCAGCTCCGCCCGGCAGCGGGCGCTGGTCTGGGGCCCGATCGACACCACCGCCACCCCGTCGAGGCAGTGGAGCCATTCGCTGCCGAAGTGGCGCTCCAGCAGCTGGCAGGTGTGGGTCACGGTCTTGGCGCTGCTGAACGTGATCGCGTCCAGCTCCCGTTGCTGCAGGGCACGCAGGGCCGCGCTGGGCAGGGATTCGGGGCAGCGGGTTTCGTAGGCGGCCACCTCCACCACCCGCGCCCCCGCCTCCCCGAAGGCTTCCGCCAGCACCGTGCGCCCGCCGCTCTGCACCCGCGGCAGCAGCAGCCGCAGCCCCCAGGCGGAGACCGGGAAGTGCTCGATCAGGCTGTCGGCCACGTAGGCGGGGGGCACGAAATCGGCCGGGGCCCCCAGCTCCTCCAGCACCTGGGCCGTTTTGCGGCCCACCGCCGCGATCCGCAGCCCGGGGGGACGGTGGGCCAGGTGGCTGCCGCGGCGCCGCAGCCGCTGCTGCACCGCCTCCACCCCGTTCGCACTGGAGACGATCAGCCAGTGGAAGTGCTCCAGCTCCTCCAGGGCATCGTCCAGGGGGCCCCAGTCGTCGGGGGGACCGAGCACCAGGGCCGGCAGGTCCAGCACCTCGGCTCCGGCCGCGGCGAAGAGTTGGCGGGCCTGGCCCAGCTGCTGCTCCGCCCGGGTCACCCCGATCCGCCGGCCCGCCAGGGGAGCGGCGGAGCCCAGGGAGGCGGAGGAGGGCGGCGGGGAAGGCGGCATCGGTGACAGGCGGCGGGCGGGGTGCGCGGGGCGAGTCTGGGGCGGCGGGGCCTCAGCCCTGCAGTTTCACCATCGCCGAGGCCCGCTGCCGCAGGCTTTCGGCCTCGTCGTGGCGGCCCTGCGCCGTGAGTCGGGCGATCGCCTGGCGGAACCCCTCCCGGGCCGCCGGGATGTTGCCCCGCAGCAGCGCCACCACCGCCAGGTTCTGGTGGGGCTCCGCGGCGAGCGGATCGCAGGCGATCGCCTGCCGGCAGGCGGCCTCGGCGGCCTCCAGGTCTCCGCGGCGCCGCTCGATCAGCCCCAGGATGGCCCAGCCCTGGGGGAGCTCCGGGGCGATCCGGGTGGCCTCCTGGGCCAGCTGCTGCGCCTCGCCCAAGGCGTTCGCCTGCAGCAGCAGGTTGGCCCGGTTCAGCCGGGCCGCCAGGGTGAGGCGGCCGCCGAGGGGCAGGGCCAGGGCCTGCCGGTAGAGCTCCACAGCCTGTTCCGGCCGCTCGGGGCTGAGGGCCAGGGCCAGGTGGAGCAGCAGCTCGTAGCGCTCCGCCACCGCCTCGGCGGGGCAGCGGGCCAGGCCCTGCTCCAGCAGGGCAATGCCGCGGGCGGAGCGGCCCTCGCTCACCTCCAGGGCCCCGAGCTTGGCGCAGGCGTAGGGATCCCCCGGACGCTGCCGCAGCTCCTCCTCCATGGCCTGGCGCAGGCGGGCCGCCTTGCGGCCGTCGACCAGCTGGTCGGGGTGGTAGCCGTCGTGGAGCAGGGCGGGTTCGGGGCAGTCGGCGATGCGCCAGTGGGGTTCGCGGGCCACCAGCTCGGCCACGCTGTCGTCCACAAGGGAGTGGTAGGCCCGGCTCCAGCGGATGGCGGGGTGGCGGCGGAAGAGGCGGCTCACATTGGAGTAGGGCGACTGCCGCGCCCCCACCTCCAGCCGCAGCAGGTTGATCAGCAGCAGATCCGGCTGCTCCAGCAGGGCCCGCAGGGGCGCGCGGGCCTCCGGTCGCAGCACCTCATCGGCATCGAGCACCAGCACCCAGTCGCCCTGCACCCACGCCAGGGCCTGGTTGCGGGCCGGGGCGAAGTCGCCGGGCCACGGGATCCGGTGCACCACGGCGCCGCAGGCCTCGGCGATCGCCACGGTGTCGTCGCTGGAGCCGGTGTCCACCACCACCATCTCGTCCACGAACCCCTGCACCGAGCGGAGGCAGCGCTCCAGGCGGGCGGCCTCGTCGCGCACGATCATCGAGAGGCTCAGTAGGGGAGGCATCGGCGCGGAGACAGGGAGCGCAGGTCAGTCGGTGAAGGCGCCGGTCCCGGCCTCCGCGCCGATCCCCAGGGCGCCCAGGGCGACCGCCTGGGCCAGCGGGGTCTGGGCGCTCACCCAGGCTGCCGGCGTGGAGGCCTCCAGCAGCGGCTCCAGCTCCTCCCAGAGGTAGGGGGAGCCATACACCACCAGGCCCGCCAGGCGGCCTGCCCCCTGCAGCTGGCGGATCGCCTCCGCCCAGGGCTCGGCGGCGGCGCCGCCGCTGAAGGGATTGCCCCGCAGGAAGAGCTGCAGCAGCACCGGCCCTGCCCCCAGCCGCTCCAGGGCCAGGGGGGGCGCGGCAGCGCCGCTCCAGGGGGAGGGGCTGCGGGGCTCCAGCAGGCAGGGCCGGAAGCCGGCAGCAGCCGGCAGGGCCAGGGCCGGGGCCCCCAGGGGCAGGGCGGGGCACTGCAGGGCGTTGTCGATCCGCACCAGGTTCAGCCCCTCCGGGGCACCCGCCCGCAGCGGGGTGATGGGGCCGCCCCGCTGCCGCAGGCCCGCCTGCACCAGCTCCTCGGCCAGGCGCCGGTGCTCCGGCTGGGGCCCGGCGGTGAGCGCCCCCAGGGGCCGGGCGGGGTCGCTGGGCTCGGTGCCTTCAGCGGATGGCAGGGAGGCCAGGGCCCGCCGCCGCCGCTGGCGGCTGGCCTCGAGCCGGGCACGCGACAGCCGGCCCTGCTCCACCGCCGCCACGATTGCCGTGATCGCCGCGCCGGCGTCCTCGGGCATGAGCACCAGATCGGCCCCCGCCTCCAGGGCGAGCACCGCCGCCTCACCGCCGCCATGGCGACCGGCGATCGCCTCCATCACCAGGGCATCGGTGACCACCAGTCCGCCGAAGCCCAGATCCCGGCGTAGCAGGTCGGTGAGCACCGGGGCCGAGAGGGTGGCGGGCAGGTGCGGGGCGAGGGCGGGCAGCTGCAGGTGGGCGGTCATCACGGCGGCCACGCCGGCGGCGATGGCCTGGCGGAAGGGGGGCAACTCGATCGCTTCGAGCCGCTCGCGGCTGTGGGGCAGCATCGGCAGAGCGAGATGGGAATCGGTGCTGGTATCACCGTGGCCGGGAAAATGCTTGGCGCAGCACAGCA